>JBCDDV010000034.1:0-10579 GCA_039180145.1 Cyanobacteria bacterium P01_G01_bin.49
ATTTTAGCTAAAGGCAGATCACATTTCTTTTCCCACCAAGGCCAAGGCCCCTGTTTTTCTTCTCCAAATCCTAAAGCATTTTTATTTTGTTCATAAATCCAAGTAATTAAATCAGGTTCTAAACTAGCAAAAGCCTTTAACCCGTCTACAATACCATTTGCTAATTCGATGGCTTCTGTGGAATTACTAGATGATTTAAGAGATTGAGATAACTTCTGCAATTGATCTCTACTTAAATTTTGGGCATTATTATTATCAAGAACTTTCAAAAAAGAAGCAAGGGAATGTTGGGACTCAGCATTTTTAATCTGTTCCGTTGCCTTGGCGATCGCCGCATCAGTCTGATTTTCTTTTTGCCATCTTTCCCATTCACTTTGAATCGTCTGCAATGCTCGCAAAATTCTCGCCGCTTTAAGCTTCTTCTCTAACTGGGCCGTTGTTTGATTAATCTTATCAGCGAGAATACGTTCAAAAATCTCCCCTGTTCCTGACTCAATTTCTTTAATAAGTATTCGATAAACCTGTTCTTTCGATCTAATTTTTCCTTGAAGCGTAGTATCAACAATCGAATCAATCAATTCACGGTAACGGTTAGTAAGAGAAGTTACTTCAGACATAATAGTTAATAATTGATAGTTAATGGAAAAAACTAAGACAAAAAAATTATTTCCCTTGTCAACTCCCAAACTCCCTCAAAAAGTTATAATAGCTAACACCATCTCTGCAATCATAGCGTAAAACTGAATGAATCCTGATGCTCTGCAAACCCTCTTAAATGCGATCGCGGCTGGAGAAATTGCCCCTGATACAGCTTTAGAAAAGCTGAAGCATCTTAGTTTTGAACCTGTCTCAGATTTTGCCAAAATTGATCATCATCGCCACCTCAGAACAGGATTTCCTGAAGTAATTTGGGGGCCGGGGAAAACCCCTGAACAAATTATACAGATTATGACCAAGATGACTCTTCATTGTCCAGTTGTCATGGCGACTCGTATCGAAGCAGCGATCGCCCAACAACTCGAAGAAGTTATCCCTTCCCTAATTTACTATCCTACTGCCCGTATTTGCGCCTTGAAGACGGGTGAATTGTCTTCCCAGGGTCAAGGAGTCATCTCCATATTAACGGCGGGTACAGCCGATTTACCTGTGGCTGAAGAAGCGGCTGTGACTGCCCAATTGTGCGGATTTACGGTACAACGTCTTTGGGATGTGGGAGTTGCCGGAATTCATCGCTTATTGAGTCATCGGGACTTACTCACTCAAGCAGATGTCTTAATTGTGGTTGCTGGGATGGAAGGGGCATTACCCAGTGTTGTCGCCGGAATGGTAGACTGTCCTGTGATTGGCGTGCCTACCAGTGTAGGTTATGGGACAAGTTTTGGCGGAGTTGCTCCTTTGTTAACCATGTTGAATTCTTGTGCCACTGGAATTGGGGTAGTTAATATTGATAATGGCTTCGGAGCAGCAATTTTGGCAGGACAAATTCTGCGAACGGGACAACGATTACAAAGAAAGTATCATTAATAATTAGCACAAGTGAGTGAAAAAGAACGAGGGGATGCTTAAATCAATGACTGAAATTATTTTCTTAGTTGAATCTGACAGTGATGGAGGTTATATCGCCCAAGCATTAGGAGAATCAATTATCACCCAAGCTGATGATTTAGAAACCTTAAAAATGGAAGTCAAAGATGCTGTTCACTGTCATTTTTCTGATGAAAGCTTACGTCCTAAAATTATTCGTCTCCACATTGTTCAAGATGAGGTATTTGCCTCATGAAATTGCCAAGGGATGTATCAGGTCAAGATTTAGTTAAAGTCTTAAAAGTATTAGGCTATGAAATGAGTCATCAGACAGGTAGCCATATTCGATTAACCACCCAAAGACAAGGAGAACATCACATTACAATTCCTGCTCATCATCCCCTAAAAGTTGGAACATTAAATGCAATTTTACGGGACATTGCTAATCACTTTAAGTTAAATCGAGATGAATTGCTCAATCAACTATTTGGAAAATAAATTATTAATCAGGAGAAAATTAATTAATGTCTGAAATTTAATCTAACTTAATCTTTTAATAATGCTATTTTAGAAAGGTTTACCATATTAATAATTAACAAAGCCCACAAAAAAATATGACAGTGACGGTATAGTTAGCATCACTATAGTAACTCTTAATATCTAGGCATTTCTAGTAAAGAACAATTGCACAGATTGCTTGTTGTAATAAATTTTATCGTAGAAATAATAGTTAAAGAGAAATTTCCTCAATTTCATCAATCATTGATAATAAATTATCTCTGGTTTCTTCTGTATTTAAACTTTGATCAGCTTGAGCTAAAAAGGAAGCATAAGGACAGTATTCTTGGCAATTATTGACATGAGGAAAATCGAGATCTTTGTCATGATAATCTTGTAAATAATTCTCTAATTGAGCTAATAGTTCACTCAAATCTTGATGATTTTTGTGATGTAATTTTTTATCATAAGTAATTGTCGAATATTGAGGCTGACGAGGTATTTTCACAAACCAATAAGTCATTGAAATTTGTTCTGGTAAATAGTCAGAAGTTTCAGCCAGTAAATATAAATAAAGCCGTGTTTGCCAATTATCTTGTAGCTTCTTTGGATCTTTCGGCTGAAGATAGGTCTTCCAATCTAAGATTTGAGCTTGATTTTTATCCAGGATTAATAAGTCATAAATTGCAGTGAGTAAATATCCTTGAAACTCCAAGGTACGACAATGTTCAGCTTCTCGCCAACAGTCATTTGTCAGTTCATGTTGTTGATAAACTAAATCAACTAAAGTATTAATAGTCTGCTGCAATTCCGGATTTTCTCCGAGAATTGACTCAAGGGGTAACCCTAATTCTCGTTGCTGCATTAACTGGTGAAATTGACTTCCCCAGGCTAAATTTTCTTGAATATCAGGACTCATTGGTGAGCCTAATTGTTCTAGATAAAGTCGCTGAAATTGAGGAGGACAAGTTTCTAGTATATTTAATTGGCTTTGAGATAAACGAATTAATAATTTATTATTTCTGACAACATCAAGATTATTCACGAGATTTATCGGATTTATAGCAAATAGATTTGATTTGGCGATAGAGTGACTAATGTTTAGTTTAACGCTTATCAATACTGCTCGGTTAACAGAAAATTGTCGATTGAGGCTGTATGGGAGTGGGGAGCAGGGGGCGGGGGAGAAAACTGAAAACCCCTCTCCCTGCTCCGGTCTCCGGTCTCCTTTGCTTTCTCTGGAGAAAGCTCTTGATTCTTATCCGAGCAGTATTGTAACGCTTATCCCCAAAAACAAACCTCCCGTTAGAATGTTAACCATTTTCTAACAGAAGGAACCAATAATACTTAAGAGGGGCAAACAGCCGCTCTGTTCACCCCGACTTAACTTAACGTCCTCGATTATGAGTGACTATTTTGCGATTAGAGTTACGATTTGGCTTAGAGCTACTTTTGCTAGACTTGCGCTTATTGATAACTGGTTTCGGTACAGTTGCCTCTGGAACTTCCCAATCTTTTTTCAGCCAGTTGGGACAATCTTGATCATAACTCATTTGTAAAGCAGCAGCGGCGATCGCTTGAGGATCATATTCTGCACTCAACTCTCTGACTAATGGCAGAAATGAAGCCATCCGTTCTCCAGCTAAGGAGTCTTTGATCTGAACTTGTAGTTTTTCTAAGCGTTTCGCTTCTACTTGAGAACGATTAGGAATCTTACAAGTTTCTAATTTCTGACTAATTCTCTTCTCAATTTGCCGAATCATGCGGCGATCAATCGGTTCGACAATGGAAATAGCGGTTCCTGTCTTTCCGGCTCTTCCTGTTCTGCCAATCCGGTGAATATAAGTTTCACTATTATCGGGTAAGTCATAGTTAATAACATGACTTAAGTTTTCCACATCTAAGCCTCGCGCTGCAATGTCTGTAGCAACCACTAACTTAATTTTTCCGTCTCTGAAGCGATGTACTAATCGTTCCCGTTGTGACTGGCTCAGGTTTCCATGATATTCATCAACACTATGACCGACTTCTTGCAACTTGGAAGTTAATTCTGAGGCGGTTTGCTTGGTGCGAACAAAAATAATGGCAGATTCAGGGTCTTCGATTTCGAGAATGGGTTGTAAGGCTTTACGTTTTGACCATCCTCTCGGAACGTAATAAAGATGCTGGTCAATTTTGGTTGGAGCAGCTTGAGGTTGTTTAACAGATACAGTCTCAGGCGTGTTCAAAAATTGGCTCACCAGTTCTTTGATTTCTCTGGGCATAGTCGCTGAAAAACAGGCTGTATGGCGAGTATCAGGGGTTTTCTTGAGGATTGTTTTTACGTCGTCAATAAAGCCCATACTCAGCATTTCATCGGCTTCATCAAGAACAGCCCAACGGAGTGAGTCTATAATTAACTTTTTGCGCTCTAATAAGTCGATGACTCGTCCTGGGGTTCCCACAACAATTTGGACTCCCCGCGCTAAGCTGCGAATTTGCCGTTCAATGGATTGGCCACCATATACTGTCAATATGTAGAGCCGCCGTTCTGTGGAAAAGTCTTTGAGGGCTTCAGCTACTTGCTGGGCTAATTCACGGGTTGGGGTTAAAATGAGGGCTTGAACATTGGGATTTTTAGTATCCACTTGTTCAAGAATAGGTAAGGAGTAGGCGGCAGTTTTTCCGGTTCCTGTTTGGGATTGGCCTAAAATATCACGGCCGTCTAAAATTAGGGGAATCGCTTTTGCTTGAATTTCGGTAGGTTGCTCAAAACCGAGGGTTTCTAATCTATTAACACAAACCTCGGAGAGTCCTAAGTTTTCAAAAGAAATGGTCATAAGAAATGTTAGTTACGTTGTAAGTTGACTTTAGATGATAAAAAATTCAGTGAAACGCAGTTAAAATAGTTATCTCTACTTGATTAAACTGCTTAATTATTTTGGCTTATGTTAGCATAAATTATTGTTGGTTTTCACTGATGGTTTCCCTGGCAAAAGTATCTAGATTTAGGGAATTTTTCCATAAAGATCGTAGATATCTGAATCGGTAATTGTAACCGGAACAATTGAATTCAATTGAGTGTCTCCTTGAATATAAACAAGGCCATCAACCTCTGGAGCAAAACGGGCTGATCTCCCGATATATTGTTCTGTTTTGGGATTTTCTTGTTCAATTAATACCTCTACTGTTTGACCGATACATGCTTGATTTTTCTTAAGAGAAATTGGCTGTTGTATTTCCATTAAGTAATTACATCTTTCTTGAGCAATTTCTGAAGGGATTTGCTCTTTCATTTGATAAGCAGGGGTTTCTTCTTCTGGGGAAAAGGTAAAGACTCCCACGTGATCAAATTCATGCCGTTTTACAAAATTGACTAAATGTTGAAAATGTTCCTCGGTTTCTCCTGGAAATCCCACAATAAATGTGGTTCGCAAAATGGCATCAGGAATCGATGTTTTTAGTTGTTCAATAATTTTGTCGTTGACTTGGCCTTGCCAAGGACGATTCATGGCTTTTAGAATGTCGGGATGAGAATGTTGTAAAGGTAAATCAAGATAGGGTAAGACGTTAGGGGTTTCCTTAATCGCTTCGATAACATTGGAAGTTAATCCGGTAGGATAGGCATAATGAATGCGAATCCAAGGAATATCAACTTTACCTAAAGCTTGTAAAAGTTCTGCTAGCTTCGGTTTTCCGTAGAGATCTAAGCCATAATTGGTCGTAATTTGGGAAATAAGAATGATTTCTTGTACTCCTTGATCTGCTAATTGCCTAGCTTCGGCAACAATAGAATCAATGGAACGCGATCGCTGATTGCCTCGTAAATAGGGAATGATGCAAAAGGCACAACGGTAATCACACCCTTCAGCTACTCTTAAGTAAGCAACTCCTTCATTGGTCGTTCGGTAACGAGGAATGGTTTCGTCTGCAATAAACTGAGGATTATTGGATACTTCCCTTACTCGTTCTCCTGCTTCAACTCGTTGAATAACATCAACAATGTTTTGATAGTCTCCAGTTCCCACTAAGGCAACGGCTTCGGGTAGCTCTTCTAATAATTCAGATTGAAAGTGCTGTGCCATACACCCAGAGATGACGATTTTTTTGTTAGCCTCAGCTAGTTCTACTAAAGTGCGTACAGACTCTTCTCTGGCTTCTTGTATAAAGCTACAGGTGTTGACAATCACGTAATCGGCTAATTCTTCATTAGCATCTACTAAATAACCTGCTTGCGTTAGCAAGCCTAACATATGTTCTGAGTCAATACGATTTTTCTCACATCCGAGGTGAGAAATTGCAATAGTTGGCTTGTTGCCCATGTATTATATTGGTTTTACCCTTTATCTTCCACTAGGGCTGAAAACCAAGCGAATCCTGTAGTATAGCTGTTTAGCTAAGCGTCATGAATTGGATACTGGCTTGCCCTGTTGTACTCTTAAACTATCTTAACAGATTAGCCATAATAAGGAAAGCCTTTGGAATAAATTCTTTAGAATCTCCAAAAATAGGGCAATGACGCTAGATACTTAGCCTCGTCTATACTCTTATCTGAAATCTGGTTGAAGCAAAGGAGCTTTGGAGCAGGGGGAGAGAAATTTTGCCAAAAAGCCTAATAATCACTAATTATCCGGATTTCGTATCACATTGAGCAATGCCCACCCCCACCCTACCTTGTCTAATCCAAACTTACTCAATTTTGATGTTTATAATAACGATAGCTTTTCTTTGTTCTTGACTGTAGCAAAAAGTCTAATAATTGTTTTATTGAGAAATCTTCAAAAATATGTCTGCTAATTCTGGAAATTTTCTGGTTGCTGAACCCAAATCTTTTTATCTACCAGAAACAACATTTTCATCTCAATGGATTGAGGTTTTAGTCGATTGTCCAGGAATTCAAGGACTATATACTTATCGTACTCGTGCTGATTTAGCGATAAAACCGGGAGATATTGTTAGTGTTCCTTTTGGGAAACAAATTGTTGGAGGAATTGCCATTAAACTCCTTGATACTCTGCCGGATAAGCTTGAATCTAGTCAGATCAAAGAAGTAGACGATGTAATTACTTCAGGATTTTTCACGGAAACTTATTGGCAGTTATTGAATAAAGTTGCTCAATATTACTGTACTGAATTAATTACTGTTATTCGTGGTGCGTTACCACCAGGATTATTAGAGCGATCGCAACGTCGAATTCGTTTAAAAAAAGAAAATCTTCCCCCTGGATTAGAGGTATTTTGTAGTCCAGTGGGATCGAGAATTTTAAGTTTATTACAATCACAAAAAGAAGGAGATTATAGTGTTAGATATTTGCAGCGAAAAGTTAGAGGCGCTAATCAAGCTATTAGAGAATTAAGCAAACGGGGATGGATTGAAAGTTATTTAGAACCTCCCAAACTAACTCAAGTTAAAAAACAAAAAGCTGTTACTTTAATCATTAATAATTTTCCTTTGGATTTAACATCAAGACAATTAGAAATATTGCAAGTATTACGTCATGAGGGGGGAGAATTGTGGTTAAGTGATTTATTAAAATTGTGTCATGCAAGCTCTTCAACTGTAAAATTATTAGCTGATAAAGACTGTGTGATTATTGAAGATAGAGAACGATTAAGATTATTAAAAACCCCTGAAGAAAAGCGAGACCAGGCTAAACTATTAACCCTAGATCAAAAAGCAGCTTTAGAGATTATTAATTCCTTAAACGGTTACACTCAAATTTTATTACACGGTGTCACTGGTTCAGGAAAAACAGAAGTTTATTTGCAAGCGATCGCCCCTTTATTAGAACAGGGTAAATCTGCTTTAGTTTTAGTGCCTGAAATTGGCTTAACACCTCAATTAACAGACCGATTTCGAGCAAGATTTGGGAATAAAGTTTATGTCTATCATAGTGGTTTATCTGATGGAGAGAGATACGATACTTGGCGACAAATGTTAACAGGAGAACCCCAAGTTATTATCGGAACGCGATCAGCAGTTTTTGCTCCGTTACCTAATTTAGGTTTAATTATTTTAGATGAAGAACATGATTCTAGTTTCAAACAAACCCAACTTTTGCCAACTTATCATGCCAGAAATGTTGCACAATGGCGAGGAGAATTAGAAAATTGTCCTGTGATTTTGGGATCGGCGACTCCTTCTTTAGAAACTTGGGTTTCTGTTCAACAGAATACTCATATTAATCATCATTATTTATCCTTGCCTCAAAGAATTCAATCTCGTCCTTTACCCCCTGTCAAAATTGTTGATATGAGGCAAGAATTCAAACAGGGAAATCGTTCAATTTTTAGTCGTTCTTTACAGGAGGGACTCAACCATTTAAAACAGCGAAAACAACAAGGAATTTTATTTATAAATCGTCGAGGACATAGCACATTTGTGTCTTGCCGTAGCTGTGGTCATGTCATGGAATGTCCCCATTGTGATGTCTCTTTATCTTATCATTACACCCATGAAGGAGCGACAGAATTACTTCGTTGTCATTACTGTAATTATACCCAATTACAACCCTCTAAATGCCCTGAGTGTTTATCACCTTATCTGAAATTTTTTGGTAGTGGAACCCAAAAAGTTACCCAAGCATTAGCTCAGGAATTTCCGGAATTAAAGGTCTTACGATTTGATAGTGATACTACCAGAAATAAAGGCGCACATCGTCGCTTATTAACCCAGTTTTCACGAGGAGAAGCTGATATTTTAGTGGGGACGCAAATGTTGACGAAAGGGTTAGATTTAGCCCAGGTTACCTTAGTAGGCGTTGTTTCTGCTGATGGCTTATTACATTTATCTGATTATCGAGCGACTGAGAAGGCATTTCAAACCTTAACACAAGTAGCAGGAAGGGGAGGAAGAGGAGATGAGCCAGGACAGGTTATTATACAAACCTATACTCCCGAACATTCAGTTATTCAAGCGGTTCAAAATCATGATTATCAGAGATTCATTGAAGAAGAATTACCGCGACGCGAGGAATTAAAATTTCCCCCTTACGGACGGTTAATTTTAATTCGGTTGAGTGGTTTAGATGCTGTAGAAGTACAACAAACAGCAGAAAGATTAGGGGATTTTTTGATTGAGAATTTTGCCAAAGATTGTGAAATTTTAGGCCCTGCCCCTGCTAGTATTATGCGAGTAGCTAGGCGTTATCGTTGGCATATTCTCTTGAAGTTTGAATCTGATACTGACATTAATATATTCGCGCTAAAAAGGTTAGACGAATTACGTCCCCAGTCAGTTAGCTTGAGTTTGGATATTGATCCATTACGAATTGATTAACTTAAAAAACTGTCAGGGTGAAATGACTTTTCATTGAACATTAATGATAAATGAATTGACTTAACTACTGAGCTATCACACCCTATTTTTCAGGTTTAGTTCTTATCTTTCTAAGGCCAGTTTATCTTGTTGATGACGGACTAATTGATAAAATTCTTCAACAACCTTAACATATTCATCTCCGGTGATCGCCCCCACATTATTATGATTAGCATTAGGGACTAAAAATAACTTTTTGGGAACCTTTGCTGCTTTAAAAAGATGTTCACTCATATAGGCAGGAACCGTGTGATCGCTTGTTCCATGAACTAATAGTAGAGGCACTTTTAATAATCGTAATTTACTTAGAGAATCAAACCGTTGGTGTAAGATTAAATCTGTAGGAAATAGCCGATAAATTGACCCTAAATAGTCAATCATATCTTTCATAGAAGTAAAAGTGTTTTCGACGATAACGCCAGCCGCTTGGGGTTTACGAACGCCTAAATCAATCGCCACCGCACCCCCTAAAGAGTGACCATAAATAAAAATATTATCAGGTCTAATTTCTCGTTGTCCAACCAAATAATCCCAGGCGACTTGAGCATCTCGATAGACTTCTGATTCCATCGGAAATTGGCCCTCACTGCGACCATAACCTCGATAGTCAATAATTAGTACCGAAAATCCAGCTTCTTGGTATGATTTGATGGGGCCGAGATTGTAACTGATATTACCCCCATTGCCATGTAAATATAGTAAGACTCTTTCCCTCGAACTTTTAGCAGGAACCCACCAACCATGTATTTTTTCCAGCTTTCCTTGGGGAGTTAAAACCGTTAACCAGATATTTTCATAAGCCAACCCTAAATCAGCAGGTGTGGCTTCTATGGTGGAAAGCGGTTTGAAAATTAGTCGATTTTGAGCAGCGAGTAGCGCGAAACAAGCACATAAATAGGCGATCGCACCGACTCCTAAGCTATTAAGCAATCCTTTAAACAAAAGATTGGTGATCATTGGGGCATTATCCTCAATCAGTTATCAATGATTATTGATCATTGTCGATAATTTACCAAACATATTGACAAAATGTCTGGGGCAGGTGAAATATAAATTGCAGATTGCAGATTTTTCGATGCTTAAAAAGCGTAGACTTATGTATTGATTTTCTCTGAAGTCCGTACAATCTTTCAGAGAATTAACTTCAGATAATTTCAGTCAACAACAAAAAATTAATCTTTATTACGAAAACAACGTGAGTTCGACAAAAATAATTATAGACCACTCAACCTTTTTCAGCGGTGAGACCTATTCCAGAGG
>JBCDDV010000035.1:0-10525 GCA_039180145.1 Cyanobacteria bacterium P01_G01_bin.49
CTAGAATTGAGAATCAATTAATTATACAAAGACAAAAAAAGCAACTACAACAAGAAATCAAAGAAAGACGAAAAACAGAAAAAACCCTAAGAGTTTATCTTCATGCTGTTTCTCATGATTTACGAAATCCTGTGATCGGATTATCAATGGTCTTAAAAAATTTGTTGAAGAAAAATCAAGATAAACCAGGGGATAACATAGAAATCTCTTGGAAAGTTTTAGAACAGATGTCAAAAAGCTGTGATCGCCAACTCAATTTAATTAATTCCTTAGTGGAAACCCAACAATTTGAAATGGGAGGAATTTCTCTGAATTGTCGTCCCTTAAATTTATGCACATTTAGTCAACAATTAGCCGCCGTATGGCAACCGATGTTAAAAGAAAAAAAAGCGATTTTACACCTCAATGTTGCCTCAGATTTACCCCTAATCAATGGAGACAGCGATCGCTTATGGCGTGTTTTTGATAATCTCATCGCCAATGCTTTAAAACATAATGATTTGGGCATACAATTAACCCTAAAGGCAGAAGTCGTAGAAACCTCAGTTAACAACTTAAACAGTCTAAAAATTCACTGCACATTAGAAGATAATGGTAAAGGAATTCCCCCCGAACAAATAGCCACTTTATTTGAAAGATATCAACGGGGTGAAGAAGCGAAAAACACATTAGGCTTAGGCTTAGGCTTATATCTTTGTCGTCAGATTATTGAAGCTCATGGGGGAGAAATTGGTGTCATGTCTGACCAAAATCAGGGGGCTAAATTTTGGTTAACTTTACCAGTTGTAGACGTAAAATAAAGCAATCACTCGAATCTCTGATCGACTCAAGGGAAAACCCGTCACTGTAAAGTCATCCACCCTACTGTTAAACTATAAGGATTAAAGTAGAGAAATATTATGGCCGAATCCTATCTATTAGAAAAATTACAATCTGTTGAACAAACCTATCAAGAATTAACTCGTCGCTTAGCCGATCCTGATATCGCCACAAATCCAGATGAATTACAACGGGTGGCCAAAGCCCGTTCATCCTTAGAAGAAACGGTTAATACCTACGAAGAATGGAAACAAACCCAACAAGAATTAACCGGGGCCAAACAAATTCTCAAAGATGCGGGAGGCGATCAAGAAATGAGGGAGATGGCAGCGTTAGAAGTAGCAGAATTAGAAGAAAAATCAACCGCTTTAGAAGATAAACTCAAAATTCTCTTACTTCCCAGCGATCCCAACGACGATAAGAATATTATGCTAGAAATTCGCGCCGGAACGGGAGGAGATGAAGCCAGTATTTGGGCAGGAGATTTAGTGAGAATGTATTCTCGTTATGCAGAGTCTCAAAAGTGGACAGTTAAGCTGGTGAGTGAGTCTTTAGCAGATATGGGAGGTTTTAAAGAGGCGATCTTAGAAATTACAGGAGAACAGGTTTATAGTAAGCTCAAATTTGAAGCAGGAGTCCATCGAGTGCAACGGGTTCCTGTGACAGAAGCAGGTGGCAGAGTTCATACGTCAACAGCCACAGTTGCTATCATGCCAGAAGTGGACGAAGTAGAGATCGAAATCGATCCCAAAGATATCGAAGTAAGCACTGCTCGTTCTGGGGGTGCTGGTGGACAAAACGTCAACAAAGTAGAAACAGCAGTAGACTTATTTCATAAACCTACAGGTATTCGGATTTTTTGTACAGAAGAACGATCACAGCTACAAAACCGAGAACGAGCTATGCAAATTTTACGGGCTAAGTTGTACGAAGCCAAATTGCACGAACAACAAGAAGCAGTGAGTTCTATGCGGCGATCGCAGGTAGGAACTGGCTCAAGATCTGAGAAAATTCGCACCTATAACTATAAAGACAATCGGGTTACCGATCATCGCCTGGGACAAAACTTCAGTTTAGCAGGGGCATTAGAAGGGAATGTTGACCATATTATTGAATCGTGCATTTCTCAAGATCAACAAGAACGTCTTGCTGCTTTAGCGAGTTCTCCAGAAACGGCAGAAGCACTCAATTAAGGAAAATAATTGTTAGAAAAAAAGGGTGAAATCAGCCATGAAAATGACTCAATGTCTTCACACAGCAATTCTCGTTTCTGATTTAGAGAAAGCAGAACAATTTTATGGCAAGATATTAGGCTTAGAAAAGGTTGATCGCCCTTTAAAATATCAAGGAGTTTGGTATCAAATTGGCTCGCATCAAATTCATTTAATGGTACATGCTGATTTGAAGGTCACTTTATCTAATCAGGAAAAATGGGGGCGCAATCCTCATTTTTCTTTGGGAACGGATAATTTAAATGAATTAATTGGGCGACTACAAAGTCATGGCTATCCGATACAAATGAGTCAGTCAGGAAGAGCAGCTTGTTTTATCAAAGATTTTGACGGTAATGTGGTAGAAATTAGTCAAGTTTAGTAGGTAATGTTGTCGATTTGTCAATCTGTTCTTAAATCTCTAAGCCAAACTCGTATTGATTAATAAATAGACCAATGACGATATCATGCATGATAGTAGACAAGGCCATCCTATAGGAATAAAAACTGGCATAATAATCAAAAACAAATCGTCAGGAAACTACTACCGTGATTAAGAATAAATCAGTCATTGTTCTCCTACTGATTTTCTGTGTAGTTGCCACAATTATTGGCATTGTGCTGCTGCGAAAGCTTGATCCCGAAAACTTGCAAGTTTGGTTAGCTGAGATGGGGATTTGGGCCCCAATTCTGTATATTATTCTCTATACCATTGCTACTCTCTTTATTTTGCCGTCAACTCCCCTAAATCTAACGGGGGGTGTTTTGTTTGGGATTTGGTGGGGAACTCTTTGGACAACGATCGCTGCTTTATTGGCAGCAATGATTGCGTTTGGGTTTACTCGTACCATTGGTCGAGACTATATGAGTCGTAAATTAGCAGGAAAATGGGAAGCGATAGAAGGAGAAATGTATCACGGTGGCTTATTTTATATTTTTGCCATTCGTTTGATGCCCATTATTCCCTATGGCATTGTTAATTTTGCGGCAGGTTTAACGTCGATTCGTTTTCGAGATTATTTCTTAGGGACAACGGCAGGAACTTTGCCTGGTATTTTACCGTTTGTGATGATGGGCGCAGGGTTTCAATCTCTGTCTCAAGGAGATATTATGCCTCTATTATTTGCGTTGATGCTCATAGGCATTTTAGTAGGTGGAGGCACTTGGTATAGTCGTCGTCGTCAGTTTCCCAAGAAGGCAGAAAAGATGGAGAGTAGGGAAGATGAGGAGAATATGAACAATGAACAATGAACAATTAGCCATGAATGTGAAAAGGTTGTTATGGTTAGGGATTGGAATTACTTTAACAATTTTTTTGGTCAATTTTTATTTAGTTGGGTTTGGGGTATATGGAGACGGTATTGGTTATTACACTCCTCTGCGTTCTCTAATTTTTGATGGTGATCTCAAAATTTCTAATGAATATGAATATTTATCCCACTCTGCCTCGAATTTTGGAGGTGGTATTCGGGTTGATAACGAGATACCAGAATATAGTAAATATACGTTGGGAATGGGGCTAATTTTGTCTCCTTTTTTTGCGGTAGGACATTTAGCGACTTTGACCTTAAATGGTTTAGGATTAGATATTTCTCCTAATGGCTTATCTTGGCCTTATGAATTATTTTATTGCTTAGGAAGTATTGGTTTAGGCATTGCAGGATTAATTATCTGCTATCAAGGTGCAAGACGTTTTTTTAGTCCGATGGCTTCTCTTTTGGGGGTTGCCGGAGTTTGGTTTGCCTCTCCTCTTAGTTTTTATCTCTGTTTAGAAACTTCGATGTCTCATGGGGTTTCACAATTTTTGATCTCAATGTTTCTTTATCTTGCGATCGCTACTCCTTGGCAAAAATACCGTCATCAACAAATTCTTATGGGACTGGTTTTGGGGTTAGGAGCCTTTGTCCGTCCTCAAAATGTCCTTTTTGCCGTTGTGCCGATTTTAACGGTGATTTGGGGCCTTATTTCTCGCTGGGTTGTTCGTAAGAAGATAAGGGGAGGGGGAGATGAGGAGAGAGGGAAACTGATCTCATGGTCAAAGTTCCTTCCTTTAATTATTATCGGTGTAGTGGCAGGGTTAATGCAGTTGCCTCAATTTTTGATTTATCAGTGGCAATTTGGCAGCTTTTTCGATATCCCTTATCTACAAGAAGGGGCAGCAGAAGGCTACGGAGGGAGTTTTAGTTGGGGAAATCCGCAAATTTTTAATGTCTTATTTTCGGGGTTTCATGGCTTATTTTCCTGGCATCCTTTACTATTTCTCTCAATTGTTGGATTAGTCTTGGTAAGTCGTCGATTTCCCCAGTTAGTCTTCACTCTGTTAACGGGATTTGCAATGCAAGTCTATTTAGTCGCCGCTTGGTGGTCTTGGTGGCAGGGAGCGAGTTTTGGTGGGCGAATGTTTTCTAACTGTAGCTTTATTTTTGTCTTGGGGTTAGCTGCTTTTTGGGACTACTTTCCCCGCCTGAGTTGGCAACGTTGGGGCATTATTGTGACATCATTTTTTATTATTTGGAATGGTTTATTAGTGTTACAGTATGAGTCTGGAATGATTCCTGCTGAAGATCCAGTTACCATGGGACGAATTATCCAAAATCAACCCCTAGCGGTTCCTTACTTCTTGGATCATATTTTTAATCGTTAAAAAAACAACAATTTAAGTTAAGTTTGTCAATTTTTTGATAAACTAGAAATGCAGATAATTTTAGGAAAATATTAAGATGGAAAGCGTTGCTTATATCTTAGTTTTAACAATGGCTCTTGCCGTACTGTTCTTCGCGATCGCCTTTCGGGAACCACCCCGTATCGAAAAATAAGTGTTGGGTATCTACTAACTCAAAGTTAAAATCCCATAATATCCATCTGAGCCGCAATTTTATTTCTTTTAGTAGAGATAAGATAAAAACGGCTCAGAATATTCTTATTTTCTTCCCAAGCTCAAAATGTGAATGATTGTTCGTCTCTCCTCACTATTAATTTTCCGTTGTTACGGATAGTCTTATGCAATGTCCATACTGTCAGCATACCAATAGCCGTGTCTTAGAGTCTCGTTCGTCTGAAGGCGGACAAAGTATCCGTCGTCGCCGTGAATGTCTAAACTGTAAACATCGCTTCACGACTTACGAGCGCATTGAATTTGTTCCAATCACCATCATCAAACACGACGGCAAAAAAGAGTCTTTTGATCCTTCTAAACTCTTGCGAGGAATGGTTAGAGCCTGTGAAAAAACAGGAATTTCTCATCACCGACTTGAAACCATTGTAGATGATATTGAAGCGCAATTACAACAGCGTCCTAAACGAGAAGTCACCAGTCACGAAATTGGGCAATTAGTGCTTGAGTATTTACGTCAAGAGAATGAAGTTGCCTACATCCGTTTTGCTTCTGTTTATGGAAGGTTTAAAGGCATTAAAGACTTCGTAACAACCCTTCATCAACTCCAGGAAAACCCAAGCTCTGCTGCTATTTCTCAATGGCAGAATTCCTCTTCCCATAACTTAGGAAAAAAAGCGGCTTCTTCTTACTTGAGTTTAACTCATCAAGGATCAGATAATTCGATTTAAACTTCCCAGTTTATTTTTTTGCTTTAATTCAAGTCTAACTGTTACTTATAGTTGATCCTATGATAAGGTAATAGGCCAATCAATCTAATACAAAAATTTTAGCGTCCAATGACAATTGCTAGGACAATTTGTTTGGGGTTTCTTGCTGTAATTGCAATCGGAACCCTTTTACTCATGTTACCATTTGCCACTCACGATGGAAGTTGGAATAATCCTCTCATTGCTTTGTTTACCTCTACTTCTGCTGTTTGTGTTACCGGATTAATTGTTGTTGATACCGGTAGCTATTTTTCATTTTGGGGACAACTCATTATCCTCCTCTTAATTCAAGTAGGCGGTTTGGGATACATGACGACAACAACTTTTTTGATTTTATTGCTAGGAAGAAGATTTGATCTAAGGCAAAAATTAGCACTACAAGAATCATTTGATCGTCCGTTTCTTCAAGGAAATAGTAAAAGTATTATCACCTCAATTATTGCAACAACACTTATTTTTGAGATTGCTGGCATTCTTTTGATGCTTAATGTATTTTCTCAAAGATATAGCACTGGGGAAGGATTATGGTTAGCGATTTTTCATAGTATTAGTGCTTGGAACAATGCCGGATTTAGCTTATTTTCTGATAGCTTAATGGGGTTTGAAGATTCTGTAACTATTAATTTGGTTATTCCCCTGTTGATTATTTTTGGTGGCATTGGTTATCAAGTTATTATTGAAATGTATACATCTATCATTCATAAACTTAAAAATCGACAAGAAAGACTTGTGTTTTCTTTAAATTTTAAAGTGGTTATTAGCACCACTCTGACTTTACTAATTATTGGAGCAATTATTTTTTTTGTTATAGAATATCATAACAAATCTACTTTAGGCAGTCTCGATTTCAAAAGTAAATTATTAGCAGCTTGGTTTCACTCAGTGACCACAAGAACGGCTGGGTTTAATAGTATTGACATTGGAAAAATGTCCATTGCGGGACTATTTTTAACGATGGGATTAATGTTTGTTGGCGCAAGTCCTAGCGGGACAGGGGGAGGAATTAAAACCACAACTTTAAGAATTTTAACGAATTGTACTCGCTCTGTTCTAAGAGGGAATGATGAAGTGGTGATGTTTCGGCGAGAAGTTCCAGTATCTTTGATTTTGAAATCAGTTGCCGTTGTTTTTGGCTCAAGCAATATGGTCGTTTTAATTACGTTTTTAATTTACTTAATTGAAGCCAGTATAAATCCTCTATTCTTTGAGAATTTTAGTTCACTACAGGTCTTATTTGAAGTCATTTCTGCTTTTGCTACAGTCGGACTTTCAACAGGAATTACTGCCAGTTTATCTCCTTTCTCGCAACTTTTATTAGTGCTTACCATGTATACTGGAAGAGTAGGAATTCTGCTTTTTATGGCAGCGATCGCAGGAGAAACTCGTCCGCGAGTTGTTCAATACCCTGAAGAAACTTTATTGGTTGGTTAATCATAGTAGCTATCCCATAAAGATGAGAGTTGTGTTGTCCCTAAGTTATTCTAAAATAAGGGTGAGGTATTAACTTGAAGTCCCTAAGTTTTCTAGGTAATTTTCATCAAGAAACCCGTCAGTTTGCAGTCATTGGTTTAGGACGTTTTGGCCGTGCGGTTTGTAAAACTTTGCACAAATTGGGCTATGAAGTGTTAGGAATAGATGTGAATGAAGCATTAGTGGCTCAAGCTTTAGCTGAAAAAATTGCATCTAGCACCATTGAATTAGATTCTACTCAACCTAACTGTTTAAAAGAAGCAGGAATTTTTGAATTTGATACAGTAATTGTTGCCATTGGTAACTACTTAGAAGAAAGTATTATTACTACCTTAAATGCAAAAGAAGGAGGGGTTAAATACGTCGTCGCTAAAGCATCTTCTGAGATTCATGGTAAATTATTGAAAAGTGTAGGAGCAGATCTAGTGGTGTTTCCTGAATATCAAGCAGGATGTGATTTAGCTCATACCTTAACTCAAAAAGCTGCTGTTGTTGAACGGTTTGAACTTGATCCCGACCACAGTATTGTAGAAACTCGTATTCCTAAAGAATTTCATGGAAAAACTATCGAAGAATTAAAGCTAAGAAGTCGTTATAATATTAGTGTTTTAGCTATTGGCAAAGATGATAAATTTAATATTAATCCTTCTCCTCAAGAACAGCTACATAAAGATTTATCGATGGTAGTGATTGGTTCTAATAGAGCGATTCAAAAATTACCAATCTAGTCTTATTTTTACAATAAAACAGTTTATTGACACTGATTCAACCTTTTGAACCTTAGTCTTGATTAAACTTCTAAGATTTTGGGCATTAGAAAATCTAGAGGGTTCGTTTGCATAATTGTATCAGGATACGGGGAACTCTAAGAGAAAGACAAACTTTTGGAGATTTCTGATGAGTCAAATAATCCCCCAATCTGAGCATTTATCTACCCATGTTAATCGACTGTTAGAACTTTTGCATCAAGAACCCGCTTTACGTTCTCAGCAGGATGTTAGTGCCATTGAAGCATCGCTGAAAAAAGCAGTTTCCCCTCAGTTTGAAATCGTTTTTGCTGGAGCATTTAGTGCGGGAAAGTCCATGTTAATTAATGCCCTTTTAGAAAAGGAATTATTGTATAGTGCTGAAGGTCATGCTACGGGAACAGAATGTCATATTTACTATGCAGAACCAGAGCAAGAAAAGGTGGTTTTAACCTTTTTAAGTGAGGCAGAAATTCGAGAACAAGTTAAAGCAATTTGTCAAAAGTTAGAAATTGATAATAGTGGCAATATTAATAATACTGAATTCAAGGACATTTTGACTAAAATCTGTCAAAAAATAATTGAAAAAGAAGGAGGAGAAAGTAAGTCTGAACAAGCAAAACAAGCTAAAGCATTAATCCTACTATTGGAAGGATTTACACAAAATAGAGATCGTATTCATACCACTAATGCTGTGACTTATTCTATGGAACAATTTAACTTTTCTAACTTGACAGAAGCAGCTAGTTATGCTCGCAGAGGCAGTAATAGTTCAGTTCTCAAACGATTAGATTATTATTGCCATCATCCCTTATTAAAAGATGGTAATGTTTTAGTTGATATGCCTGGAATTGATGCCCCAGTTAAGGAAGATGCTGAGGCAACTTATCGTAAAATTGAGCATCCTGATACTTCGGCAGTTGTCTGTGTCCTAAAACCTGCATCTGCGGGAGATATGACAATCGAAGAGACAGAACTTTTAGAGAAAATGCGGGCTAATTTAGGCATCCGCGATCGCGTGTTTTATGTGTTTAACCGCATTGATGAAACTTGGTATAATGGTCAACTGCGTCAACGTCTTGATACTTTAATTCAAAGTCAATTTCCAGAAACTTCAAGGGTTCATAAAACCAGTGGGTTATTGGGATTTTATGGTAGTCAAATAAAACAGACTAATAGTAGCGATCGCTTTGGTCTTGATACCTTATTTTCTGAGAGTGTCAAAAGTGTGGGAGGAGAAGAAGAAACTCCCCAGTTTGTCAGCGAATTCAACAATTATTGTGCTAATTCTGGTAAGTTAACCCGAACAGATTTTAAAGTATCTGTTAATGGTTATGAAACGCCCAATGAGAATTATGTCCGCATTCTTAGTGAGTGGGGAAACCCATTAATTAATCAATTGATTACTGATAGTGGTATCGAAGACTTTCGCAGTTCTATTACTCGTTATTTAACGGAAGAAAAACGACCTCAATTATTTGCGACTTTGGCAGATGATTTACAACCTTTGTGTATTGTTTTACGGAAATACTATCTTGATCAGTATCAAGACTTAGAGAGTCAACCTCATGAAATTGACGGAATGAAAGCGCAAGCATTAACTCGCTTGAATCATGAGTTACAAGAAGTGGGAATGCAGTTTCAAGATCACATCGCTAATGAAGTTAATGAAATTGTGGTTAATGGGGATCATTTTTTTGAAGAAGACTTCCAAAAATTAAAAGCAAGAATGGTTAGTCGTTTGGATGAGTTATTACAAACTTTTTCGGTTGAAAATGCTCATCGTCGCGCTGCTATGAGTCATCCTCGTAATTCTACTGTTCCTTTGATTGCCATTTTAGTTGAGGCGTTATATTACTTAGCTAATGAGTTAGAAAATGTTTTGGTTGATGGTGTGAAAAGGCTGATTTCTGATTTTTCTCAACGGTTATTACATCGGGTCAAACAAGAAGAATACTACCGTAAATTATACCGTTTGTTAGGACATGATGGCGGTGTTGAGGCTCAATTAAAAGAAGTCGAAAAAACTTTAATTCAAGCATTAGTGAGTGAGTCTAAAGTTGAATGCGATCGCTATGTTCGAGAAAGTCCAAGATTCTATGATGAAGGAACATTTTCTATCTATCAATTTCGTCAAACGTTACAACAAACTTCCCAAGGATATGACTGCAGTAGCATGTTGGATGCAGAACCAGCTATTCGTCAATTATTGAAGTTAGATTTTGAACCCAAAGTTTCTACAACTATTCGCAAGAATTTCCGTCAAACTATCAATCAAACCCTAAAAAGTCAACTCTTACCAATGGCAGATAAACAAGCAGATCTTATCTTACAGCAATATGATCAAGCAAGGGATTATTTAGGGCAAACTTTAGAACAAGAAGCACAAGAAAAAATTGCTCGTAATTCGTATTTACAAAGGGAAATTAAGGAGAAAATCACAGCCTATAATAACGCAGTTTCAGAGATTAATGATTGTCTCCAAGGAATGAAGGTTTATGAGCATCAGTTACCGTTAATTAGTGAGGAAAGTTTACAGCAGGAAGTCTCTATTGCTGATGCTGAAATTGTTGTCAGTTCTGTCAGTAATGGTGATGCTTCGGATATAGAAGTTGAGGTAGTATATCTGACAACAATTTCAGCATCAGCAATAGAGACTTCCTGCTGTAAACTTTC
>JBCDDV010000036.1:0-10481 GCA_039180145.1 Cyanobacteria bacterium P01_G01_bin.49
AACGATTAAAATAGCGGAGCGACCCCACGCCGTTGCACGGCGTTTGGGAACGCGCTCCAAGATAGCCTTTGAGCTTATCCCGAATTCACGTTAATCAGATAATTCTTAAGTTAACAGATCCCTGGGTACAAAAATCTGTTAATATATCAGAATTCTTAATAACGAGGGTGGATAATATTCAAATAAATCAAGACAGACAATTGATCTAACTACAATAAAATAAATTATACTTCTTCAAAAAACCCAGTTTCAATCCATTTAAAAATTGAGAATAATTCTTATTAAGAATGAGTTCCTTCATCCCACAAATAGAAGCATTTTTTGCCGAACAGCCTCCCTTTAATCAACTTCCCAGACAGGCAATTGCTGATTTAGCCCAAACAGTACGTCCTTTGCGCTACCGTATGGGGGAACTCATTTTCAGAAGAGAGCAACAAGCACCCTATGTTGTGATAATTTATCAAGGACAGGCCAGGAACCTAGGTTTCGATCCCACTAATCAACAGCCTGTTACCTTAGAAGTATTAGACTCAGGGGCAATTCTCGGCTGGATCAATTTAGCCAGAGGGATCGCTTGTGAAACTGTGATCGCTTCAACAGAAATTATCGGGTTGCTGTTAGACGAATCTAGTTTTAAAGATTATTTAGAGAAATTTCCCAGTTTAAAAGAAAAATTACGTGATCGCTGTGCCTTCCTAGAACTATTTGAATTGATGGGTTATCAACTCACCCAACAAGCGAGAGGAAAAAGCGATCTCAAACAATTAGCCACGGCTGCGCTTGAGGAAACAGAAGTTTATTATTTACCCCCAGGAGAGTCTCTTTATACAGAGCATCCCCACTTACAAGATCCTCAGCAAAGTTGGTTAATCAGTAGCGGTGGTAAAATAAAAGGTTGTTCTATTGGTAGCCGACTGAAAATTTTTCCCTGGCAACATATTGAGGTAGGAGGAGACGAACCAGTGCGGTTAGTGGGAGTTCCT
Source organism: Cyanobacteria bacterium P01_G01_bin.49 (assembly GCA_039180145.1). GTDB lineage: Bacteria > Cyanobacteriota > Cyanobacteriia > Cyanobacteriales > Microcystaceae > JBCDDV01. Next base: position 984 of record JBCDDV010000036.1, read on the forward strand.
GCCTCTCGGTTAGTCGTTAAAGAGAAACAGTTGGCAGGAGTCGGTGTTGGGGAAGGATCAGAGCAAGTTTCCTGGTTGCCTTCAGAAGAAGACTATATTATCCCTGAAACGGAATTTTTGGCCGAATACCAAGATATTCCGCGAGAGTTGCGAGCAACGAATCTGCCGAAAAACTATCCCTATGTACAAGGAAACAACCCCTTAGAAGTCGGGGTAGCTTGTTTTCAGATGCTCAGTCTCTATTTTGATATTCCTTTTCGTCGGGAAGTCATTGAACGTATTTTAGTTGAGCAGTTGCAACGTCATGGCAATCTTTCTTTGATAGGATGCGGGATTATTGCCGAACTGATGGAACTCAATCCCCAACAAATGAGTATTCCAGAGGATGTCTTTTCTCGATTACACACCCCTTTTCTAATTCATTGGCAAGGCAGTTTAGCCATCGTTTATGAAATTACTCGCCACAGTGTCGTTCTGGGGGTTCCTGAACAAGGAATTTTGCATCGTCCCCTGGCAGACGTACAAGAAATTTGGGATGACGAATCAGAACGAGAAGTCCTGCTGTTGCAACCCCCTCGTAATACGCCTCGTGAAAAATTTGATCTGCGTTGGTTCTTTCCTTCTCTTATTCGCTATCGCCGAGTGTTAACGGAGGTATTGATTGCCTCATTTTTTGTCCAACTCTTCGCTTTAGCTAATCCTCTGATGATTCAGGTGATCATTGATAAAGTGATTGTGCAAAATAGCGAAGCAACCTTGCAAGTTTTGGGAGTTTTTCTGCTCATCGTCGCTATTTTTGAAGCCTCCCTTACTGCCTTGCGAACCTATCTGTTTACTGATACCACTAATCGCATTGATATGAGCCTTGGCTCAGAAATTATTGACCATTTGCTACGGTTGCCCCTACGCTATTTTGAAAAACGACCCGTTGGGGAAATTGCAACTCGCATTAACGAATTAGAAAGGGTTCGCCAATTTCTCACCGGAACTGCTTTAACAGTGGTGTTAGATGCCATTTTTTCGGTAATTTATCTGGCAGTGATGGTATTCTATAGTCCTTTATTGACCCTAGTGTCCTTAAGTATTATTCCCTTATTCATCGGACTAACCCTGATTGTCTCTCCCACCATTCGCCGACAGCTACGATTCAAGGCCAAACGCCACGCTGCCACCCAATCCCACTTAGTCGAAGTTCTTTCTGGTATTCAAACCGTTAAGGCACAAAATATTGAAAATCAAGTCCGTGAGCAATGGCAAGACCATTATGCTCGCTATGTTACGACGGGATTTAGAACAGTGATTACCTCTAACTTAGCTAATGCTGGCAGTCAATTTTTGAATAAAGTCTCTGGATTGTTGGTAATTTGGGTAGGTGCTTATTTGGTACTAGAAGGAGAATTATCCCTAGGACAGTTGATCGCCTTTCGCATTATTGCTGGTTATGTCACATCCCCGATTTTACGTCTGACACAACTGTGGCAAAATTTTCAAGAAACTGCCCTATCTTTATCTCGATTAGCAGATATTGCCGATACCCCCCAAGAAGCAGAACGCGATCGCCGGAATATTCCCATGCCCTTGATTCAAGGGACTGTGAAGTATCAAGAAGTTTCGTTTCGCTTCAAATCCTATGGAGTTTGGCAATTACAAGGGATTAACCTCGAATTTGCTCCAGGAACCTTTGCGGCCATTATTGGATCTAGTGGGGCTGGCAAAAGTACCCTGACGAAACTGTTATCGCGCCTCTATGAACCAGAGTCAGGGTGCATTTATATTGATGGGTATGATATTGGCAAAGTAGAAATTTATTCTCTTCGTCGCCAAATTGGCGTTGTGTTGCAAGACTCCCTATTGTTTGAGGGAACAATTTGGGATAATATTGCCTTAACCAATCCAGAAGCTTCTTCAGCAGAAATCATCAAAGCCGCCGAAGTTGCGGCAGCCCACGAGTTTATTATGACCTTACCTAATGGCTATGACACAAAAGTGGGAGAACGAGGAGCAGCCCTTTCGGGGGGACAAAGACAGCGAATTGCCATTGCCCGGACTGTCTTGCAAAAGCCCCGAATCTTAGTCTTAGATGAAGCAACAAGTGCCTTGGACTACGAGACTGAGCAAAAGGTATTTGTCAATCTTACCCATGCCTTTGGAGACCGTACTGTCTTCTTTGTCACTCACCGTCTCAGTTCAGTACAATCAGCCGATGTGATTGTGATGATGGAAGCCGGGAAGGTTGTAGAGCAGGGAACCCATGCAGACTTAATGGCTAGGCAAACTCATTACTATGCTTTATACCAGCACCAAGAATCGATGGGGAGTGTCTAAAATTAACGGAATTATATAGTTACAAGGAAAGATAGTCTACGATGAATCGGTATCAAAGTAATCTCAGTAATAGTCCCCAACCAGAAGAACAAACTAACCCTTCTGTGACCCCTGATCAGTCATCATCTTTGCCTCTCAAGCGGTTCTCTCAGGGACGGAAATTTGATCGTGCGGTAATGTTGCGGCAAACTCCCCATTGGTCACGAGCGGTGGTTGGAGCAATTTTGGGGGTAACAACGGTAGGTTTGGTTTGGGCCAATGTTGCCAAAATTGAGCAGGTTGTTCCTGCGAAAGGGCAATTGAAACCTCAAGGAACGGTGAAAGAGATTCAAGCTCCAGTCAATGGTGTGGTACAAGAAGTTTTGGTAGAAGATGGTGACCGCGTGAAGAAAAATCAACTGTTGCTGAAAATGGATTCAACCGCATCAGCAGCAGAATTAGCCTCTTTGAAAAAAATCCGTCAGACCTCGCTTCAGGAAAATAAATTCTATCAAACCCTGATGGAGAAGTCATTAGATGCTCCCCAAGTTGAACAAGCGATCAACAAACTCAAATTACCGAAAGAAGTTGCCGATCTCGCCCGAAATCGCACAGCACTAGTGAAGGAAAATGGTCTGTTCGGAGTATTAGTGAATCAAGGCAGTGAAGATATCAGTCTGTCACCGGAACAATTTGCCAGGCTACAAGCGGCGAAAACCGAAGTGACATCCCGGGCCATGGCAGCCCAATTAGAAGTCGAAAAACTACAAAAACAACTCAATCAAAATCAAGTCCAACTGAGTGAAGCGAAGGTACAATTGGCTAAGGACAGACAAGTGCTAGAAGATATCGATGTTCGTAATCAATTAACCCAAGGCCAAGCTAGAGAAAGTCTGCGCATTGAACAAGAAATCCTCGATGATGTCAGTCCGTTACTCGAAGAAGGAGCGATCGCGAGGATGCAAATCAAACAACAGCAACAACAGGTTAATGACCGCTACGCTGCCTTAGTTGAGCAGCGGGGTAATGGAGCCATTGAATATGAAAAGCAACAGCAACAAGTGCAAAATCGCTTGGCAGAGATCGAGCAACTGCTAGAAGAGCAACGACGGCTACAACTTGCCATTACCCAAGCTCAGGCCCAATTAACCAATACCACTTCCTTGGCTGAACGAGAGATTCGCGATAAAATCGCTGACAATCAACAAAAAATAGCGGAAATTGACAGTCAACTGACGAAAATTGTGGTAGAAAATGAAAAACGTATAGCCGAAATCGACAGCGAAATTAGTGGTGTCCAAGTAACCTTAAAATACCAAGAATTGCGATCGCCTGTTGCTGGGACAGTCTTCGATCTCCAAGCTTCCCCGGGTTTTGTTCCGCCCCCTTCTCAGAGTGAACCTTTACTGAAAATTGTGCCAGACGACCATCTTGTCGCAGAGGTGGATGTTACCAACCAAGACATTGGCTTTGTCCGCGAAGGCATGAACAGCGATGTGAGAATTGATTCCTTTCCCTTTAGTGAATTTGGGGATATCAAAGGAGAAGTCATCTCCATTGGTTCTGATGCGCTGCCTCCTGATGATATTGATCGCTATTATCGCTTTCCTGTCAAAGTCGAATTAGATAGCCAGTTGCTCAAAACCAAAGGCAGAGAAATCCCTTTACAATCAGGGATGTCAGTCAGCGTCAATATTAAGGTACGGGAAAAACGAACTGTGATGAGTTTGTTTACCGAGTTATTTACCAAAAAAGTAGAAAGTCTTAAGGAAGTGCGTTAGTCAATTAACTCTATCAATATGAGACAAGACTGATTAATTGGATGTGATGTGAGGAGAAGCGGTTTTTTTATGAAAAATAACCACCAAAATGTAGACCAGATGAGACTTGTTGTCATTGATCCTCAAGTAGAGTCCCCTCAACAACTGATAGCAGGGCTAGCCGAGGGAACAACTTTACTGCTACTCGATTCTCAGCAAGACAGTATCGAACAGATTACAGCAGCTTTAAAAAAACAACCCAATATCACCAGCCTGCACTTAGTTTGTCACGGTAGTCCTGGCTATCTATATCTTGGCAATACTCACTTAAGTTTAGCCACCCTAGAAGGGTACGCGACTCATCTCAAACAATGGGTGAATACGGCTGCCTCTGTATTTATTTATGGATGTCAAGTAGCAGCAGGAAAAGCAGGAAAACAGTTTCTGCAACGTTGGCATCAATTGACAAGAATGGCAACGGCTGCTTCCTCTCAGCACGTTGGTAGTTCTGCCAAGGGAGGAAATTGGCATTTGGACTATCATCTTGGGGAAGTAGTTGGGGATCTGGCCTTCTTACCCGCGATCGCGCAAACCTATCCAGGGACATTTGAGCCAACGATTAGTTTGGAACTAACGCCTACTGTCCTGGTAGAATCCCAGAGTACCCTACTCACCTTTACATTTAGGTTAAGTGAGCCTCCTCCTGCCAATGGCGTGACTGTGACCCTAACTGGGAATGTTCCTCAAAGCTTGAATCAACTCGATGTCTTTGATGTTCGGGTCTCTGGGGGAGATTTTCCAGTTCCTGATTTCGATAATACGGGATTTGACTTCACCATTCGTGAGCAGGTGGCGACGGTTAGTTCCCCAATTTTTGCAGATGGCATTACAGAAGGAGCCTTTGACGTTACTTATAGCTTGCAATCAGGATCTGGTTATACCGTTGATGGGAGTGCTGGTTCAGCAACGGTCACTTTTGCAGATACCCCTGCTGATATACCCACAACGCCTCCGCCTTCTCAGCCTCCTGTTTCTAGCGAACCAGCCGTTTCGCTCACAGCGAACCCCTTCATTTTGACCGAATCAGAAGGAACAGCAACCACACTCACTTTCAACCTCAGTGAAAGCCCGCCGCCAGGGGGAATTACTATTCGGGTAGATGGTAACTTGGCTGATGGTTTGTCTGAATTTGATCTTAACGGGGCAACTGTAACGGGGGGATCAGGGTTTACTCCCGATGCCAATCAGAGCGGGTTTGCTTTGACAATTACTGAACCCACAGCAACTCTCCGTTTGCCAGTTCGGGTGGATACAGTGGCAGAAGCCTCGAAAACGTTAGGATTCTCCCTAGTGTCAGGGCAAGGTTACACAGTTAATCCCCAACGCCAGGCGATTTCTTTACTCCTGATTGATCCAAGTCCCCCGACTGATCCAGACACTCCGACCCCCCCAACCGATCCAGACACTCCGACCCCCCCAACCGATCCAATTGATCCGATTGATCTTATCCCGCCACTGGTTGAACTAAATGGGACTCCTGAATTGCTGGTTGAAGCAGAACAAACCGTCGCAACCTTAACTTTGAGTCTCAGTAAAGCCCCCCCTTCTGAAGGGTTGACGGTATTTGTTAGCAGCGATGTTGCCAATGCTCTAGGGGAATTCGATCTTGATAATGCAGTGATTACTGGAGGGCGTTCTCTTAGTGTCAATGAGGATCTCAGTGGTTTCGCCTTGACCATGACAGAGCAAACTGCCACCATTGACTTACCAATTCTTAATGATGGGTTTGGGGAAGGCTTAGAAACCCTTAACTTTTTTGTACAACCAGGGGAAGGCTATTTTCCTAATCCTGAAAACAGTGAAGTTTCTTTTTCAATCGAAGAATCCTTAACATTGGCACTGACATCTGATCCCCAAACGAATATTTTGCAGTTTGCTGGATCTCCTGAACAAACCACTAATGCTGAGTTTAGTTTGGTGGGAGGAAGTTTAGAAAAAGTGGTGGAGGTGGGATTATTTGAGGTTGACGATGATCAAGGGGGTTTTGATACAGATGGGGACGGAGTTGCTGATATTAATCCAGGAGACGAGAATTATCAAACAGAGGCCCTGAGCCGAGGACGAACTATTGTTGCTCAATTACCTAACAATCCTTTTGCCAATCCAAGTTCGATTTTAGGGGACTTCGTGGGTAACCAACGGGTTGCTTTTTATGCTGTTGTAAATAATACGACAGAAGGGATTCTCAGTGGTCTCACCCTTGACAGTCAAAAAGCGCCTGAAAGTCGTGTTGTCTTCGGTTCTCCTCTGGCTAACAATGGGGTTAATCCCTTAACAATTTCTCAAGCAGGGGATCAAGATAGACTTGAGCTAAATTTTGAACTTTCTGATGAAAATGGCTCAAACTTTGATGATCTACGCTTGAATGTTCAACTGAGCGATCGCCCCTCGCCTTTTGGCAGATCTTTGAATGAGCCAGCGATTATTGGAGACGCATTGGATCTGCGTAATGTTGATTTTAATAACGACGGAATCATAGAGCAAGAAATTGCCGTCAATTTTACAGTGAGTAGTGATGCTGCTTTTGATAACTTTGTGGGTTTTTATCAAGTTGATGACGAAAGTGGTCAAATTGGAGGCATACAGCCTGGGGAACTGGGTTACGCTGAAGCAGCCATTCAGCGGAGAGTCGTCGATTTAGACCGTGGCGGCACTTCGACAGTAACCTTATCTGGGGGTGATGGAGTCATATTAGCTCCGTTTCTCATTGCCAACGGGACTGTAGATGATTTTCTGGCTAACAATATTAATAACGATCCAACGCTAGAGACAATTGCTTATTTTAACTATCGAGAAGCTAACCCCGATAGCGTCGATCATATTATTAGCGTTGGTACCAACACCTTTGGCTTTGAGGACTTATTCAATGGAGGGGATCACGATTTTAACGATATGATTATTGACATCAATTTTTTAGTATAAACAATTTTTTAATATGAACATCATAGAAACCTTAAACATGGCTGTAGCAACCCTAGTATTGAACAAGCAACGAAGTAGCTTGACGATGCTAGGGATTATTATTGGTAGTGCATCGGTGATTGCCATTGTGGGAATTGGTCAAGCCGGACAAAAATTGGCTCTAAAACAGTTGAAATCCTTGGGCCCCAACGTTCTTTTTGTTTCTCCAGGTTCCAAAGAAACCCGTAATATGTCTTTCGAGGAACCCAAAACCCTAGTTGTCGAAGATGCTGAAGCGATCGCCGCTCAAGTGCCTGCTGTGGCTAAGGTAGCCCCGCAAATTAACTTACGGGAACTCATGACTCATCGTGGTCGTAACGCCAATCAGTTGGTTTTTGGCGTAACTCCTGAATTCTTGAGTGTCAGGAGTTATGAAATTGCTGAGGGACGGTTTGTTTCTGATTTGGATCTCAAGCGTAATAGTCGCGTGGTGATTTTGGGATCTGAGTTAGCGACACGCCTCTTCGGTTCTCAAAACCCCCTAGGCAAACAGATTCGCATTAGACAAGAAAGCTTTCAAGTAATCGGCCTGATGGAAACCAAAGGCACATTTCTCAATACTAATCAAGATGATGTGGCTTATATCCCTATTACCACCATGGCCAATCAACTTGTGGGTAAAACCTCTCCCTATGGAACCGAAGTGACCTTTATTTCAGTATCTGCTAAAGACCAAAATAGTATTAAAGCGGCTCAGTTTCAGATTGAAAATCTTTTACGATTGCGGCACAAAATTACGCGAGAAGATGATTTTAATGTGGAAACTCAAAAAGATATTTTGCAAATTGTCGATCAAATTACCACCGGACTGATTCTCATGCTTTCTCTGATTGCAGGAATTTCTTTGCTAGTTGGTGGCATTGGCATTATGAATATTATGTTGGTGTCCATTGCAGAACGCACTCAGGAGATCGGACTTCGTAAGGCGATCGGGGCCAGTGAGCGGGATATTTTAGAGCAATTTTTGATTGAGGCTTTGATTTTGGCGATCGCCGGAGGCTGTGTAGGGATTGTGCTTGGGGGTGGTGTGATTTTAGTGATTGGGTTGGTTTCTCCCTTATCGCCCAGTCTCTCACCCCTCGCTATTCTAATGGCGGTTGGCACGTCTAGTGGCATTGGACTATTTTTTGGGGTGTTTCCCGCCAAACAAGCGGCTGCTTTAGAACCGATTGTTGCATTAAGAAGAAATTAATCAGTTTGGGATAGATTTTAGATGTTGACGATTCAAAAATTAAACAAAACCTACGACAATGGGATTCAAGCCTTGCGGGATATCTCTTTGACAATTGATTGTGGCATTTTTGGTTTGTTAGGCCCTAATGGAGCAGGGAAATCCACTCTAATGCGTACCCTAGCAACCTTACAAGATGCTGATTCGGGGTCAATTGAATTAGATGGGGTAAATATTCTCAAAGAACCGCACACTGCTCGATGTTGGTTGGGTTATTTGCCTCAAGACTTCGGGGTTTATCCTAATATTTCTGCGGAAGAATTGCTAGAGCAACTAGCAGTCTTTAAAGGATTTGTCCAGCCTCGCCAACGCAGAGAAATAGTCGCTCAACAGTTACAATTGGTCAATCTTTATGAACAGCGGAAGCAGAAATTAGGCACGTTTTCTGGGGGAATGCGTCAGCGTTTTGGCATTGCTCAAGCACTATTAGGATCGCCGAAACTTGTTATCGTTGATGAACCTACGGCAGGTTTAGACCCCACTGAACGTATTCGTTTTCAAAACTTATTAGCCGAAATTAGCCAAGATCGGGTTTTAATTCTTTCTACCCATATTGTAGAAGATGTGGCAGGACTTTGTCCACAGATGGCGATTCTTAATCGAGGTGAAATTGTTAGCCTGGGTAGTCCTTTAGATTTAACTAACCAATTCCAAGGGAAGGTTTGGATGAAGGTCATGAGTCAAGTTGAAGCAGCATAAGCTAATAAAAAGTGGACTGTTATTACCTCCCGTATGTTGCAGGGCAAACGATACGTTCGAGTTTTCAGTGAGTCTCCTCTTGATGGCGATTTTCAGTGCGTTGACCCAGATTTGAATGATGTTTACTTCTCTGCTTTAATTAATGCTGGGAAGCGAGATCCCATTATGAGTGTTTGACACTCCAACGGCTATAAGCGCGTTGGATTCTCCCGTCTAGTCTCAAAATTGGTACAATCGAACAACGATAGCTGGATGACTGTTGTTCTCCCATTTTTGATATTCATGGAGTTTGGGGGACTGCCAATGACCCCATCTTGTAGATTGCCTATATTCATTACAGATATGGGTTTTTGAAAATCTACAGGACACGCTCTATTATCCCACATAGCTAAGTTTCTACCTGAGTTAAAATCAGCTTGAAATATTGCGCCAGAAGTACATTGAAACCAATTACCATTACGTTTCCCAATAATTCCATTAACT
>JBCDDV010000037.1:0-10447 GCA_039180145.1 Cyanobacteria bacterium P01_G01_bin.49
AGAAATAACGTTTTTTTTAATAGCAATTGCCATTTTTATGAATTTATTTGGTATTTTTCTTCATTACGGTAGTGATGCTCAAAAATACTATACCCTTAAATATCATTCTGGTCTAATTACAGAAGGATTTTTTGCTCGGTGCAGAAATCCTAATTATTTAGGGGAAATTTTAACTTATACTAGCTTTGCAATCTTGTCTCAACATTGGCTACCTTTTGTCATTGTAGGTTTATTTATCGCTACGCTTTTTGTTCCTAGAATGAAGAAAAAGGATCAATCCTTATCTCGTTACCCCGAATTTGAATCCTATAAAAAAGTTTCGGGATTAATCTTGCCTAAGTTATGGGTCAAGAATCCTCAACAAGAAACAGCTTCTCAACAATAATTAGATGTTCAAAATTCTGCCTATCTTTAGAGTAGCAGTAAACCCTAATTAAATAAATCTTTAGCAAGCTTTTGTAAGGTCATTAAACTTTGAAGAGAACTGCGAATTAAGTGGATAGAATTCGGCGGATTTTTCAACAGTTGATAGGTTAATTTTAAGGGACTTAAGTTGCCATCTCGATCAAAAGCAGCCGTCAAATCTGGTAAATCCTGTTGACAACTATCACTAATAACTCGAAGCATTACTAAAGGAATATCTAAAGATCGACACCAGTTTAAAATAGCAATGCCTTCCATATCAACAATATCTGCATGATATTTTTCGCCTAAACGACACTTTTCTTCCGCTAGGGAAATCACGCGATCGCTAGTAATTCCTCGTCCCCAGGATACCCGATTTCCTACTTTTTGAAACACTAATTCACTCAATTGATAATCACACGAATACCATTGTTGTTCTTGAAGATCACCACAGTCTCGATATAAAACCAAGTCCCCGACTCGATACTTCTGAGATAAACTTCCACCTAAACCCATCAACATAATTCCTCTAGGCAACTGATGCTGCCATTGGTTGAGATAATTGCTTACAGGTTGCCTGCCAACAGGAATCGGCATAAGTTTGAGGTTACCCTGACTTGTGCCGATTCCTTGGCAAACTGCTCGATATTCCATGCCTTGAGGCACTAAAAGAGTATCAATTGGGCCAATTAGAGAATTAATCTGATCAAGTGAATGTGTTCTGGATAACATATGCTATTCTTGAGAAAGTTTCTTATTTAAAAGTTGAATGAAATAGTGTATAACGTTTAAAGGCTATTGTTGAAAATTAATCCTATTTGGGCATCTTTAAAAAAGAGACACCCTAGATTGAGTAACGCCAAAATTTGCTCTCTAAATTATCCCCTTTTTCGTAAGTAGAACCTTGACTATGATCAATCCTGTAATTCTCCGAGTAGACCAAGTTGTTAAACAATTTTCTAATCACTCTGTGCCTGCGATCGCTCAAGTCAGTTTTAATTTAGCGCAAGGGGATATTTTAGGATTACTTGGCCCTTCTGGTTGTGGCAAAACCACGCTTTTACGAATCATTGCCGGGTTTGAACAACCATCACAGGGAACAGTCGAATTAGCAGAACAAACAGTGGCGACTCCTCATTATTTATTGCCTCCAGAACAACGCAATACAGGGATGGTGTTTCAAGATTATGCTTTATTTCCTCACCTCAGCGTTGGCGACAATATCGCCTTTGGATTAAAACCGAAACGTTTAGCCAAAAAAGCAACTTCACAACGTATTGGCGAGGTTTTAACTTTAGTGGGACTCTCAGGACTCGAAAAACGCTATCCTCATCAACTTTCAGGAGGACAACAACAGCGAGTGGCTTTGGCTAGAGCATTAGCTCCCGAACCTGCGTTAATCTTATTAGACGAACCATTAAGTAACCTAGATGTGCAAGTCCGCCTACGACTACGGCACGAAATTCGTCATATTCTCAAAGCAACTGGAATTACAGCGATTTTTGTCACCCATGACCAAGAAGAAGCCTTAGCCATTTCTGATAAAATTGGGGTGATGTCTGCCGGAAAGATAGAACAACTGGGAACCCCTGAAGAAATTTATACCCGTCCTGCGTCTCGGTTTGTGGCAGAATTTGTTACCCAAGCTAACTTTATTCCAGCCAAACGACGAGGGAAACTCTGGACAACGGAAATTGGTCAATGGGAAATTCCCCTTGAATCTTCCTTCAACAGTTCTCCTGATGGCGAATTGATGGTAAGGCAAGAGGATATTATCTTACAACCCGACGAAAGAGGAGACGTGGTGATCAGCGATCGCCAATTTTTAGGACGAGAATATCGTTATTGTTTGAGAACCCCCTCTGGTTGTCAACTTCATGCCAGGACTGCTTTAAATACTCAACTGCCTATTGGGACAAAAGTGCAATTAGCGATCGCCTCCCAAACCCAACAAATTTTTCCGGCTGCTTCTCTGAAGTCTCATCAGCCTGACATTGTTTCTTTATCTTCTTAGAACTCCGAACTCCGAACTCCAAACTCCGAACTCCAAACTCAGGATATTTAAGGCTTTCTCCAGATATATTCTCGATCAGTTGAGCGATCTAAGCAAGCTTGTTGCATTTCTTGTTCCCATTGGGACTTAACTTCTTGAGACACTTGTTCTAAAGTTTGTTCATCTAAAAACAGCGTTAGCAGACCAATAGATGTTCCCTCAGACTGACGACGAAACTCCCCCAAACCATAGTTAGCCATTGCCAGAAATCCATCTAAAAGACTAGCTGTAAACTTCTGTTCGCCTAACTCTCCAAATAAACTTTGCAATTGCTCATTATCAGCCAAAGCTGCCCTAATTAATGCTTGTTTATCGGGGTTTAAAGTCATGCCAGGTTCTCCATCACAACTGAGGTTAATCCATCCTTGTTCTGAAGGATCGATAGCTGATTGTGACATAGCAATAGAAGGGGTAAGAGTGGTTAAAATAGCAGTTAATCCCATAAAAATTGCTGATTTTTTCAATTGAGCAATTAATTTAAACATTTTTCAAAGTTAATAATTGTTATCTGCTTCTTATTTTAATGAATTCTGGTTGACAACTCACTCACCTGTCTAAAGGCGAAGAATTCTTCCTAGCTTGTCAAAAACCTACCCTTGTCAGAAGAACGACCAGCCGCTTGATTAATTTCTTTGGCAATTGTCAATAACTCCATATCTTTCCATCTTTTTCCCACAATTTGAATCCCTATTGGTAATCCTTGTTCACTTTGTCCGATGGGAATGACAACAACAGGATTACCTGTGAAGTTCAAAGGCATCGTATAGCCGCCACAAGCCAAAAGATAAGGAAATTTTACCCCATCAACTTCAATGGGTTGACCAAAATCACAATGAGGAAAAGCAGCAGTAAGAGAGACAGGACAAATCCAAACATCCCATTTCTCCATAAAGCGATCCATCTTGGCGATGAAATGATCCCGTTCAGTTAAAACAGCCTTATATTTTGCCATATTGGGCGGAAAAGCAAAATTCGTTTTTTTCGTGAAAGGAGTGCCTGATTTAAACTTAGTTTGAGTTCGTGCAAAAAATTCAGTTTTCATACTAAATCGCAATCCTCGTATAAAATCCTTTACCGAAGAGGTTGAGGCAAATAATTCAAAAAAAGATAAGATACCGTAGTTAGCTAAAGCATCTTCCCAATCAAAATCAGTGGGATTACATTCTTCTAAATAACAATCAGTGTCCCTTAAACAGTTGATGAAAGATTGAATACAAGAGCGTGTATCTTTAGTTATCGGTAAAAAATCATAACCATATGTCCAGGCAATTCGCAGTTCAGACAATTTTCTGCCCGTTGGCTGATCCAAGGGAACCGGTGGGATTTCTGGTTGTTTAATATCTGCACCAGCAATTAGGGCAAAACATAGCTGCAAATCTTCGACAGAACGCGCTAAGGGGCCAATTCTCAGCATATGACGAATGTACTGAGGCGTTCCTGTTAATGCAGGAATATGACCCGTCGTGGGAACTCGACGATCTGTGGGCATAAAACCACAAACACCGCAGTAATGGGCTGGAAGGCGAATTGATCCCCCAATATCACTACCAAGATCTAAAGGAGAAAAACCAGCAGCGATCGCACTGGCTGACCCCCCGCTACTTCCTCCTACTGTATAATCTAAATGCCTGGGATTATTCGTTCGTCCAAAGATAGGATTATTGGTTTGATAATCTCCGCCAAATTCTGGGGTATTGGTTTTCCCTAAGATAATTGCTCCGGCTGCAACTAATCGAGCGACAGTAGTGGCATGGTTAACAGGAATATAATCTTTTAAGGGTAAATATCCGGCTGTGGTAGTTAGGCCTGCGGTTTCAATAATGTCTTTAATGGTAATTGGGACACCGTGTAATGCTCCCCAATTTTCTCCTTTCGCCAGAGCTTCATCAGCTTCTTTGGCTTTGTTTTTGGCCCTTTCTACATCTAACGTAACAATTGCATTAATTTTAGGATTATGCTTATCAATCTGCTCTAAATAAGCTTCCAAAACCTCTACGGCCGAAACCTCTTGATCGCGAATCATTCGCGCCAGTTGAGTTGCTGTAGCAAACACTATATTCATCCTGACAACCTAATAGAATTGAGTTTATTATTAAACTGATCATCGTAATTTTGCTCAGGAATAATCTAGTCGTTTTAGTCTAAGAGACTGTTCCTAAATAGAATATTAAATGTAACTTAATGATTTTGCATAACCTAATTGCTTTAACATTAGATGAACCATAGCAATATAGATAAAACACTCGCTAGTTTCAGGCAATTGTTCATAATCAACCACCAAACGACGTTTCTTCAATACCCAAGCGAATGTTCTTTCAACTACCCAACGTGGTGATAATAATTGAAACCCTTTTCCTTCTCTTTTGAAAACTTCAACAGTGGCTGATGATAAGTGTTCTACTCCTTTTTTAAACCTATCACCACTATAACCTTGGTCAACCCAAATTAATTCTAGGTTATCTAAATTGTCTTGAGATTCTAGTAATAATGCTAAGTCATTTGTGCGCTCTGAACCATTAGCTTCTGTTACAATTACTTCTAACAGCAATCCTAAAATATCTACTTTTAAAACGGAACTGGAAATTTACAGGTATTTTTTCTACCATTCTATAATAAGAACACACTTTCCTCCGCCACAAATAACTGCCCATCCTGCTCCTTGAACCATATTCTGTTGACTAAGAGAAAGGTCAATAAGCTGATTTTTATCCGAAGTTTGTTTAAGGTCAGAAATGGTAATATTAGGCATTAAAAATTCCTCACGTGGTTGATATTAGAAAATAAATGTTTGGATTACAACGAAAATTGATGAGAATCTACTACTGGAGTTTAGTATATCTTAATTCATTTTTCAAGAACTCACTAATCAAGACTATTTCATTCCAGGCTGCTTTATTTTTTCAAACCCTCTCTGAAAAATCACTAGGGAATATTTAAGATTTATTTTAGGAACAGTCTCTAAAATCAACCATAAACAATTTTAATTATCTTGATATTTTAGAAAAAGTGAAGTATGATGATAAATTGTGAGTTTTTGCTAAAGTCATGAACGCCGAAGAAATAATCAACTCCATAGAAGCGGAGCATCTAAAAAAAGACCTGCCGACTATACACGTTGGTGACACTGTCCGTGTCGGCGTGTTTATCAGAGAAGGAGGAAAAGAGCGTATTCAGCCTTACGAAGGGACAGTTATTGCCATGCGGAATGGAGGAATCAGTGAAACCATTACCGTACGCAAAACTTTTCAGGGCGTAGGCGTAGAACGGATTTTCCTTGTACATTCTCCGCGAATTGCTGAGATCAAGACTGTGCGCCGAGGAAAAGTCCGCCGTGCCAAACTTTATTACCTCCGCGATCGCGTCGGTAAAGCTACCCGAATTCGCCAGCGTTTTGACCGTCCTTTATAAAACTTCCTAGGAACGGCGCACACAAAGGAAGCAAGTCAAGGTCAAACTGCGCTATAATTGTGGAAGTTTAAAGCATAGCCCTTGGTTATTGCTCAGGCTGTGCGCTCTTAGTTCAGTTGGTAGAACGCAGGTCTCCAAAACCTGATGTCGGGGGTTCAAGTCCTCCAGGGCGCGTTATCTTAGTTATCAAAAGCCAAGAAGCGCAGGAACTAAAACTGTTTGTTTTATGTTGGGGAGAGAACACCATGGTTAGAAAAGAAGGGTCAAAAAAAAATAAAAACGAGGTCAAACAAGCAAAAAGCGAACCCAAAGCGACTAACGTCGTTAGTGAAACCAAAGAAGAATTAGCCAAAGTTGTCTGGCCTTCTAGACAACAACTCCTAAGTGAGTCAGCAGCCGTCATCTTGATGGTTAGCTTGGTGGCCACCGTTATCTATCTGGTTGATAACCTCTTCAGTTGGGTATCAGGGAAGGTATTCTAATGAGTTTTGCCCAAGATCAGTCACCCGAACCAGAACAAAAGCAAGAAGAACGCAAACGAGCGGCTCGCTGGTTTGCTGTTCAAGTGGCTTCTGGATGCGAAAAGCGGGTTAAAACCAATTTAGAGCAAAGAATTCACACCCTAGATGTCGCTAACCGAATCTTACAGATTCAGATTCCTAAAAACCCGACAATCAAAGTCCGTAAAGACGGATCTCGTCAACACGGGGAAGAGAAAGTATTTCCGGGGTACGTTCTCGTTAAAATGATTATGGACGACGAAGCTTGGCAGGTGGTGAAAAACACGCCCAATGTCATTAACTTTGTCGGAGCAGAACAGAAACGGCGATATGGGAGAGGGAGAGGCCACGTGAAGCCCGTTCCCTTGAGTCCTTCGGAAGTAGAAAGAATCTTTAGACAAGCAGAAGTGCAAGAACCTGTCGTTAAGATTAATATGGCGATCGGCGATAAAATAGTCGTTCGTTCAGGCCCCGTTAAAGATTTTGTAGGAGAAGTCGTAGAAGTAAGCCCAGAAAGAAGTAAACTAAGAGCCTTACTGTCGATTTTTGGGAGAGACACCCCAGTCGAACTGGAATTTAATCAAGTTGAGAAACAAAATTAACAATGGCCAAAAAAAAAGTTGTTGCTCTAATTAAATTGGCTCTTCCCGCAGGGAAAGCTAACCCAGCCCCTCCAGTTGGCCCCGCGTTGGGTCAACATGGGGTCAATATTATGGCGTTTTGCAAAGAATACAACGGCAAGACCGCCGACCAAGCCGGAACAGTCATTCCGGTAGAAATTTCAGTCTACGAAGATAGAAGTTTCACCTTTGTCTTAAAAACTCCCCCCGCCTCAGTTTTAATTCGTAAAGCAGCAGGGATCGAAAAAGGCTCTAGTCAACCTAATACTCAGAAGGTAGGCAACATCAGCCGCGATCAACTCAGAGAAATCGCTCAAACAAAAATGCCCGATCTCAATGCCAATGACATTGATGCGGCCATGAACATTGTTGAAGGAACTGCCCGTAATATGGGTGTTACCATCAAAGACTAACTACCCTTAATCGTTAAAGTAATTATGTCAGGGGAGAAGCCTTGCTTCGTTAGCACCCTAGGAGAAAAAAATGCCCAAAAAACTCTCAAAACGGATAAAAGAAGCGTTATCCAAAATCGACCAAGAAAAAGCCTACGAGCCGTTAGAAGCCCTAAAACTCCTCAAAGAAACGGCCACAGCCAAATTTAATGAATCTGCTGAGGCTCATATTCGTCTCGGTATCGACCCCAAATATACCGATCAACAACTGCGAACAACGGTATCTCTGCCTAAAGGAACCGGTCAAGAAATACGAGTCGCTGTCATTGCTAGAGGGGAAAAAGTGCAAGAAGCCAGCAATGCCGGGGCAGATGTTGTCGGATCAGAAGAATTAATCGAAGAAATTCAAAAAGGCATGATGGACTTTGATGTCTTAATTGCAACCCCAGATATGATGCCAAAAGTGGCGAAATTAGGGCGTTTACTAGGGCCTCGTGGTTTAATGCCTTCCCCTAAAGGTGGCACTGTTACTGCGGATCTCGAAAATGCGATTGTTGCATTTAAAGCAGGAAAATTAGAATTCCGGGCTGACAAAACAGGCATTGTTCATGTTATGTTTGGAAAGGCTTCTTTTAGTCCTGAAGACTTGTTAACGAATCTTAAGGCTCTGCAAGACACCATTGAACGCAACCGTCCCTCTGGGGCAAAAGGGCGTTACTGGCGTACCATCTTCGTATCTGCTTCTATGGGGCCATCTATTCAAGTCGACGTGAGTGCCTTACGAGATCTCAAACTAGAAGAAGTATAAACTCCCCCACAACTGAAGACTAAACTTTGGTTTAGATCGAAGACAGCAGGTGTGATCCACTTAAATTTCCTGCCGAGGTTGAAGCCTGAAGTCAGAACGTAAAAAGATTTTATTAGGCTTTTTGTGAATCATGTTCAACTTCAGCCCCGGCAAATGCTAGGGGTTTATTTTTTGTCCATCGGTGAAATTTCCCACCAATCAAGGAGGTGAGAACAGAATGGGAAGAACCAGGGAAAATAAAGCAACGGTGATCGCTGATCTCAAAGAACTCTTGAGTGAGGCACAATTAGCCTTTGTGATTGACTATCAAGGGCTATCCGTTGCTGAAATTACAGAACTGCGTAACCGTCTACGTCCTACAGGTTCAGTGTGTAAGGTGGCTAAAAACACCTTTATGCGTCTGGCTGTAGAAGAAGATGAAACTTGGCAACCCATGACCAACTTTTTAACGGGGTCATCGGCGTTTGTCTTGGTTCAAGATGACGTAGGCAGCGCAGTGAGAGCTTACCAAAACTTTAAAAAAGACACCAAAAAGACCGAATTTCGCGGTGGTGTTATGCAAGGTCAAGCTCTCAACGAAGACCAGGTAAAAGCGATCGCTGATTTACCATCTAAAGAAGAACTGATGGGACAAGTAGCTGGTGCGCTCAATGCAGTGGCGACCAAACTTGCCGTTGGTATCAACGAAGTACCTTCGTCTCTGGGACGGGGTATCAACGAAGTACCCAGTTCTTTTGGTCGGGTTATAGGCGCAATGGCCAACAAAAAAGAGGGCGATGCTGCTTAAGCATTAATCATTGAACATTTTGGATGCAAGCCTACTTCCAAATGACTGATAAATGCTCAATGTTCAATGAGTTGACCCTCTTCGTTAATTGTGTTTGTTTGATTATCTACTTTATTCATCTCTTATCAAGGAGTTAAATCATGTCTGCTGCTACTGATGAAATTCTCGAAAAGTTAAAATCCCTTTCTCTATTAGAAGCCTCTGAATTGGTTAAGCAAATTGAGGAAGCTTTTGGCGTAAGTGCTGCTGCCCCTTCTGGCGGGATGATGATGATGTCCCCTGGTGGTGCTGCCCCTGGTGGTGCTGCGGCTGAACCTGAAGAAGAGAAGACTGAATTTGATGTTATTCTTGAAGAGGTTCCTGCTGACAAGAAAATTGCCATTCTTAAGGTGGTTCGGGGTATCACTGGCTTGGGTCTTAAAGAGGCTAAGGATATGGTTGAATCTGCTCCTAAACCGATTAAGGAAGGAACCAGTAAAGATGACGCAGAAGAGACCAAAAAGAAATTGGAAGAAGCTGGCGCTAAAGTTAGCGTTAAGTAATGCTATCTCAGGCTAATTCTCTAAAGTCTTGAAAAGATTCCAGGCAGCACCTTGTCTATGAGTGATGTTTGACCTCTTTAATGACTTTCAAGGAGAGTATAACTTTTAAGCTTTGAAAGCAGGTAACAATACCTGCTTTTTCGTTTTTTGCTTTTAACTATATTTTTTGCATTTTGTCAAAAACGTGCTTAATATTCCTTAATATCTATTAGTATTTTTGTTCAAATTAATTGGCTAAGTAGGGGAAAATATCAGGAAGCCTTATTAATTGCTGCGTCATTTCAACCAAAAATTGGGGCTTTTAGACTTTAAATTAAATTATAAATAGACTGACTGTAGATTTTTAATCTACTCAATCATACCATAATGGCGTAAACTCGTTGCTTATTGACAATAATTTTCACACATTAAATCATGTAAATAACTGCAATTCATTGGTATTTTTGAATATAAAAGTTAAATAAATAAGTATAAATTATTTAAAGGATTTTAATTACATGAGTATTATTTGTGTAGCACGATAAAGACTTTGATTGTTTATCATTCCTAAATATTTATCTTCTGGGTTGGGGAAATTTTATAACTATTTTAATTATCTCTAAGTAAAACGAGAACATAATGAATTTTATTCACTATCTACAAGAATTACAAAATAATTTAACGAGAGGCAGTGAACGGACACATTACCCGACGTTAAAAAATCTAGTAGATAGTGCCATGTTGGGAATTATGACAACTATAGAAGAAACGGTAAATCAAGCAGGGATACCGGATTTTACCGTCAGAAAAAATGATAACTTACTTGGGTATATTGAAGCAAAAAAGATTGGGGAAAATTTAGATAAAATCGAAGAAACAGAACAACTACAGCGTTATTTTGAATCAGTGATTGGGGAAAACTTTATTTTAACGAATTATTTAGAGTTTCGTTG
>JBCDDV010000038.1:0-10443 GCA_039180145.1 Cyanobacteria bacterium P01_G01_bin.49
AAATTTTGCAACGTGTTGGGTAATAAAAGAATAAAATTGCCAGCACCGAAAATAAAAAAGAAATTGAAAATCAAAAACGTACAGAGAGTAAAAAATCGATGACGAACCAGTCTCAAATTATAGTATTTTTGTCGTTTGATTAGATAAGATTTATAGATTCTTTCCACATGACAACCAAGACAATAGCTACCGAGTGTTGATAAAGCTAACGTTAAAGGAACAGCCAATAACTTAGGAATAGGAATTGGATATTCCCATATGTAAAAACCAGGCGCAAATAAGGTATCCATAGAAGTATTAGGATTAGCCCAAATCCCTGAAAAATAGTATTCCCAATTTCCAGCATACAAGTAATTGTAACTAAAAAAGCCAATTGTCAGTCCAACATAACCATAATAAAGCCATCGTTGTTCTGCTTTGGTAATACCTTTCCAATAGGCAGCCTCAATATCAATATCAATACAGTGAGTTTTACAACCAACACAATCAGGAATTTCCTGTCCTTGTGAATTAGTCGTACGACACATTGATTGAGGAATTTTAGAAACTTTTCTATTCTTACTTTTATTTTGTTGAGGATTAATTAATCCTTCCGGTTCACAAAATATTTTTTGAACAGGTAGCATGGGACAAAAGTAATGGCACCAAGTTTTTCCTCCATAGAGATAATTAATAAACATTGCAATTAAAATCGTCACTAACAGAAAAATTCCTAGTGATAGACGATGATGATTAACTAATAAAAGACGCAAACAGAGTCCCAAATATAAGAGGATTAATTGTAAGTAGATGTGATTACGACCCAGCCAGGATTGGGGTTTAATAATGACTGATTTTCGACGATACTTCTTACTGTAACGATCAAAATGGTTACGTTTTCTTTGTAACCCTAATGCACCCGGAAGTTGGGACAGAAAAGAGAGAGGGCAAATTCGCCGCCAGAAAATATGCCCGAATACTAATAAACCAAAAATAATTCCAGGAACGCCGATTCCCCAGAAGATACTAGCACCTAATTCATAGGGAGTTTGTTGAATACAAGTGTTTTGAAAATTGACACAGTTTTCTGGTTGAATACTGAAGGGGCTGATCTGATTATCGGGTAAAGTTAACCAGGAAGAAATAGGATCATAAAATAAAGAGAAAATGAGTAACAACCAACTACAGGTCATTAACCATTGAATTCTATTTATGTTTTGCATAACACAGCTTGTCAAACATTATTTAGCCCAATACGCTCTTTTAAAAGTATAATAAATCTCATCATAAACAACAACGACAAATAACCTCAAATTATTCTATCTTTGAACAAATCAGAGAATAAATAGTAAGAGATTTGAATAATTTTTGGGTCAAAAATTTGCTGGCGAAAGTTAAATTAAACAAACTCAGGTTAAAATCAAAGACTGAAATCGTTATTCAACAGAATAGATATCATGACAACTCATTTCATCGAAGCTGAAATTAGTCTTCAAGAAACTCCCCTAAAATTGCAGCAAGCCGTTGAAACAGAACTGGAAAAGCATGGAAATCCTTTGCGTTGGGCGATCACTGAGGTAAACAGCCAAAAGAAAACTGCCCAAGTTGAAGCCATCATCACCACTGCTGAAAGTTAAGGAAAAAGAGAATTGGTGAGGGAGCGTCCTTATACCGTTGTTTTAATTGTACCAACAGGCATTGGGGCAGCCATTGGCGGTTATGCTGGTGATGCTTTGCCTGTGGCAAGGGCTATGGCTGAAATTAGCGATCGCCTGATCACTCATCCCAATGTCCTTAATGGGGCCCAATTGTATTGGCCTTTAAAAAATACTTGGTATGTCGAAGGTTATGGACTTGATCGCTTTGCTAAAGGGGACTGGGGACTACAAACCGTTCATCAAAACCGTGTTGGCTTAATTTTAGACCAGGATATTGAACCAGAGTTAATCTCTCGCCATTTACAAGCGGCTGATGCCACCAGAGCGACTCTAGGACTGGAGTTAACCGACTATGTGATCACGGATGCGCCCTTAGGTGTAGAACTCCGCACAGCCACGTCTGGGGCAAGTTGGGGAACCATCGGTAATCCTGATAGTTTACTCAGAGCAGCAGAAACCTTAATAACTCAGGGGAGGGCTGAAGCGATCGCCGTTGTGGCCCGTTTTCCTGATGAGATTGATACCCTTGTCTTAGACCATTATCGTCATGGAAAAGGCGTTGATCCTTTGGCTGGTGCTGAAGCGGTAATTTCCCATCTAATTGTGCGTCAATTTCGCCTTCCTGCTGCTCATGCACCTGCTTTAATGCCTTTACCTTTAGATGTTACCATTTCCCCCCGTGCGGCTGCTGAAGAGCTAGGATATACCTTTTTGCCCTGTGTCTTGGTGGGGCTAAGTCGCGCCCCTCAGTTTATTCTAGACCGTTCTAGGGATAGTATTTGGGCTGAATCTGTAGATGCAGTGGTGATTCCTGCCACTGCTTGTGGGGGAAATGCCATCCTTAATTTTAGTGGACAAAATACTCCTATCATCACCGTTACAGACAATCAAACCCAACTAAATGTTCCCCCTGAGTCCCTAGATATTGAAGCAATTAAGGTAAACTCTTATTTAGAGGCGTTGGGTGTTTTGGTCGCCCATCGGTCTGGCATCAGTATCAATGCCTTACGTCCTCAGTTGTCACCCATATCGTATTTGTCTCAAGCTTGTGAATAATCAAAATTCATCGGAAATTGACCCTCTAACCCGGACTCAGATTTTAGTGGTCATGGGAGTGACTGCCGTTATTTTACTAATTATTGCTAAATTCTGGCAAAATTTTGGCTCAATTAAATTGCTAGAGGTAGAAATAACTTCCCATGCCTTACTATTTGGCGTAGGGTTATGTGGAGGAATTATTGTAGCGAGTAGTTTAGTGTATCGATTATGGCCTGCTTATCGTCAAAGTGCCGATACTTATTTAGAGTTAGTGATTAAACCGTTAGTTTGGCCAGATTTAATTTGGTTAGGATTATTACCTGGATTAAGTGAAGAACTGTTGTTTCGTGGGGTAATGTTACCTGCATTGGGATTTGATTTAATAGCAGTTGTTTTTTCAAGCGTCGTATTTGGGGTGCTTCACTTAAGCGGTATGCAACAATGGCCTTATGTGGTTTGGGCAACCATTGTCGGATTTGCCTTGGGCTATAGTGCCTTAATTACTGGAAATTTGGCAGTTCCTATTGTTGCTCATATTTTGACGAATATGGTATCTAGTAGTTTATGGAAAATCCAAAAATCCCCGACCCCAAACGCTTAATACCAAACCGTTTTTTCTAATTTTACAAAAGCTTCTGATTCAAAAGAAAGATTTAATACTACAATTCGGCCAATGTTTAATCAATTGAGAAAAATTGCTGGGATGTAAGCGATATGGGTGAATCAGAACGAATATCGGTGGGAATTATTGGGGCTTCAGGATATGGTGGAGTACAGTTGGTAAGATTACTCCTTGAACATCCCCAAATCGAGATTACTTATTTAGGTGGCAAAGGAAGTGCAGGAAAGCCCTATGCTGAACTCTATCCCCATTTGGGACACCAAGTTGATCTAACCATCGAAGCAATTGATGTAGAAGCGATCGCATCTCGTTGTCAGGTGGTATTTTTAGGCCTTCCCAATGGGTTAGCCTGTGATCTAGCCCCTGACTTGATAGCTAAGGGGTGTAAAGTCTTAGATTTATCCGCAGATTACCGCTTTAAAGATTTACAAACCTATAGCAGTTGGTATAACAAAGAACGCAGTGACACAGAAACTGCTACGAAAGCAGTATACGGACTGCCAGAATTGTATCGTCAAGAGATTAAGTCTGCTGCTTTAATTGGTTGTCCTGGTTGTTATCCGACAGCAAGTTTAATGGCGTTATCTCCCTTATTAAAACAAGGGTTAATTGTGCCAGAAACAGCTATTATTGACGCAAAATCAGGGACATCAGGGGGAGGGCGACAGGCAAAAATCAATCTTTTATTGGCTGAAGCAGAAGGATCATTTGGGGCTTATGGTGTGGCAAAACATCGTCATACCCCAGAAATTGAACAAGTTTGTTCAGACTTAGCGGGTCATGAAGTTAGAGTGCAGTTTACGCCTCATTTATTGCCTATGGTTAGGGGTATTTTGGCAACGGTTTACGCAACCTTAAGAGATCCAGGATTAGTAAGAGACGATATTTTAACCATCTACAGTGCTTTTTATCGTTCCTCTCCTTTTGTCAAAATTTTACCCAACGGCGTTTACCCACAAACTAAGTGGGCTTGTGGAACCAATCTTTGTTACATTGGCATCGAAACCGATCCCCGTACTGATCGCGTGATTGTTCTTTCTGCTATTGATAACTTGGTCAAAGGTCAAGCAGGTCAAGCAGTACAGTGTTTAAATATTATGATGGGATGGGAAGAAACTCTCGGTCTACCCCAATTGTGTTTTTATCCCTAGCAATTTTGGTTAATAGTTTTGGGGTGGTCAAGATTCAAGATAAACTAGACGTGATTGGTTGTTGTTTAGAAGTCAGCAGCACTAATCGATAAGAACTGATCATTGAGAAATTTCATGGCTATTCAAACCCCTAATTGGGTAAAGCACGCTATTTTTTATCAAATTTATCCTGATTCTTTCGCAAGAAGCGTTCCTCCTCATCAGCAGTGGTTGTTAGATATTCCCCTAGAAGACTGGGATGCCCCGCCAAGTTATCAAGGATACAAAGGGGGCAATCTCTGGGGGGTGATTGATAAGTTAGATTATTTACAAGAGTTAGGGGTAAATGCTCTCTATTTTACGCCGATCTTTCGCTCTGCTAGTAATCATCGCTATCATACCCATGATTATTACCAGATTGATCCCCTCTTAGGAGGAAATGAAGCATTCGACAAATTACTGTCAGCCTCCCAGGAAAGAGGGTTGAGGGTGGTGTTAGATGGGGTATTTAATCATGCGAGTCGAGGCTTTTTCTTCTTCAATGACATCTTAGAAAATGGCCCCAATTCTCCTTGGTTGGATTGGTTTAAAATTACTGCCTGGCCTTTATCAGCCTATGATGGTAGTCTTCCCGCTAATTATGAATCTTGGGTCGATTATCGCGCTTTGCCTCAATTCAATCATGAAAACCCAGCAGTACGAGAATATATTATGCAGGTGGGAGAATATTGGTTAAAAAAAGGAATTGATGGTTGGCGGTTAGATGTCCCTGACTGCATCAAAGTCCCTGGTTTTTGGGAAGAATTTCGAGAACGGGTTAAAGCCATTAATCCTGAAGCATACATTGTGGGCGAAATTCCCTATGATGCTACTCCGTGGTTAGATGGCAAACAATTTGATGGGGTGATGAATTATCCTTTTGGCAGGGCAACCATTGCCTTTATTGTTGGCGATCGCGTGGTCACTGAAGAAATTCCTAGTTTTTACAAGCCTCAGCCTAGCTTAGATGCGGCTGGTTATGGTCAAGAAATTAATCAATTATTGCAGCGTCATCCCTGGGAAATTCAATTAACTCAATTAAACTTACTCGATAGCCATGATACTGCCAGACTTTTGAGTATTGCTGGGGGCGATCGCACATCTGTTGAGTTAGCAACTCTCTTATTGTTTACTTATCCTGGAACCCCAAATATTTTTTACGGGGATGAGGTGGGTATTGAAGGAGGACACGATCCCGATGCACGAAAAGGATTTCCTGCTGAAGAAAAATGGGATAGTGAAACGTTAGAGTATCACAAAGAACTAATTCAATTGCGTCATCAATATACTGCCCTACGAACTGGAGAATATCATACTTTATACGCCCAAGATCAAGTCTATATTTTTGCTCGTATTTTAGGAGAAGAAGCGTTGATTATCGGAGTAAATAATGGCAAAGAAACTGCTAATATTCAGATATCTTCCTTAGAAAATATTCCCTCGCTTTCCTCCTTACAACCGAGTAAAACTGTCTACGGAAAGGGAAATATAAAATGGGATAATACTGGTTTGCAATTAACGATTTCTTCGCGATGTGGTTGTGTTATTGCTTAATTACTTAACCTGAGTTCGGTATAAGGAAAGGGACAGGTAGTAAGCTGAAAATAATAACAAAATCAGTAAACCTGCCCTATGTTTAGCGGCACGGAAGTTGGATTTTAAATCTAACTGTCCGCCGTCCGCTCGCATTTCGCGAGTTTAGATGCTTTGTTTTGTGATGTAGCTGGGGGGCCGACAGCGATTATCTTTATCAGCATTCACAAAGATAAAATAGAGATAATAAATCGAGAAAACATAATTATGATTAATCATCAAACAGAAATTAAAATTAAAGTTCCTATGGACATTGCTGAAACTTACTGGAATGCAACAGAAGAAGAACGCCAAAAAATAGAGACAAAAATCGCCTTTTATATTCAATCTTCAACATTATCTAGACAAGAATCATTAGATAAGTTATATCAAACAATGGATACTATTGGGCAAAAAGCACAAGAGAGAGGATTAACCCCTGAAATTTTAGAATCTCTCTTAAATGAAGATGAATAGACGATTTGTTCTCGATACTAATATTATCATCAGTTCTGTTTTATCGCCAAACAGTAAACCCAATACTGCTTTAAAAAAAGCTCAACAATTAGGAATTATTGTCGTATCCCCTGCAACTTGGCAAGAACTGGAATCAGTCTTATTTCGTCCCAAATTTGACCGCTATATTACCCTTGAAGAACGTCAACAATTTTTATTAGACTTATCCCAAACTGTTGATTTTGTTTTAGAAACAAGTTTTGTGACCGATATTTGTCGAGATCCTAAAGATAATAAATATTTAGAATTAGCCGTTAATGGTCAAGCAGAATCTATCGTTACAGGGGATCAAGACTTATTAATTTTACGCCCTTTTCAATCAATTAATATTGTTACAGTTAATGATTTTTTACTGAGTGATTAAGTCAAAATCATCCTCTCAACCAACCAATTAACCACCCTATCCACTTCCTGCAACAAATCATACCCCGACACATATTCTCCCAAATCAATCATCCATCATCTCAGGTTACTTACTTTTTGCATAATTTGCACTATTTACAAGACATCATCTAATCCTGGTCTTGGCATCGGTGCAATTCTTTTTTTATTCAATTGACGTAGACAAAATCCTCCAATTACGGCAAGGGTTAATGATACGAATCCAGTGAGAGATTGTAAGAGTAAAAAGCCACCAATAGCAAACATACTGCCAAACATCACTAAAATTGCTGCTGAAACTCGTAAGATATCCGTTCTTAAATCTTGGACTGATGTTAACCCTGTTTTTAACTGCTGACGCTGCCAACCAATTCCTCCAGGACGAACACGACGATAGAAGTTTAAGAGGGTTTCTTCATCTTCAGGATCGGTTAACAACATGACCGTTATCCACACCACTGCAGTGAGGAGAGAAATGCCTAATAACCGCCAACCAAAGTCAGGAAAAATGTTATTAATTTCAGGATTAATGGTAGTAACTAATCCAATGGTAAACCCTGCTACCATCGCCGCTAACTCCGCTGCTGCATTAATTCGCCACCAAAACCACCGCAAAATCAACACTAATCCTGGCCCAGTTCCAATGGCAATCACTAAGCGAAAAACTGTCCGTACATCCGTCGCATAAAAAGCATCAATTGATCCTAAAACCGTCACTAAAACCGAACCCAATCTCACCGCATTGGTTAACTCTTGATCTGAGGCTTGAGGACGCAAAAAACGGCGATACAAATCATTCGTTAAGTAAGAAGCCCCCCAATTGATTGAAGTAGAAATGGTACTCATAAAAGCAGCTAATAAAGATGCTACCACTAATCCTAATACTACAGAAGGTAAGTAGTTTAACATCAGAGTCGGATAAGCTAATTCTGGATCTTCTAAATTCGGTAATAAAACCATCGCTGCTAAGGCAGTAATAATCCAAGGCCAAGTTCTGACAATGTAGTGGAGGATATTAAAAAACCAAGTGGCTTTTTCGGCTTCTTTTTTGGCTGCTTCTTCTGTATCTCCCTTGACTGCCAATAGTCTTTGCACAAATTCTCCACCGCCATCACTGCGACGAAATGACCACCATTGAACAAATAAATAGGCTGAAAAGGTGGTTGCAGTAATGCCTGCTGCATCATTCCAAGTAAAATTCAATCCCCCGTTACTGGTAATGGGAATAAAGGATAAAACATCGAAATCTCTTACAGATTGAACTTGGGGAATTAATTGATGAATTCCTCCCACATCATTCAAGGCAATAATCGCAACCAGAATAGCCCCAAACAGTCCTAGAAAAAATTGAAAGAAATCGGTTATCACCACTCCCCAAAGACCAGAAAACCCTGTGTAAATGAGAACAAAAACACTTAAAGCAATGACTGTCCAAAGTTTTGTCCCTTCTCCTGGATTAAAGCCTAAACTTTGCCATAACTGTAAGGCATCAACTACTTTTATCATCGCTAACATGGCATAGCCAATACCAATACAATTGATGGGAACCGCAAATAAAAAGGCTTTGGTTGCCCGCAAAATTGAAGCAGTAGACCCACCATAACGGAGTTCGGTCAGTTCTGCATCTGTCACCACTTCGGATCGTCGCCACAACCCCGCAAAGATATAAATCAACACAATATGGGCAATGCCAAAACTCCACCATTCCCAGTTTCCGGCAATGCCTCTAGTAGCAACCATCCCGCAAATATACAACGGGGTATCAATGGAAAAAGTCGTCGCTGCCATGCTAGTTCCTGCTAACCACCAAGGAAGATTTCTTCCGGCGAGGAGGTTATGAACAAGACTTTGGGGTTCTTCATCTTTTCCAAGGGAGGATCTCTTTTCTTTACGAGATAACAGCAGTCCCAACGCCATCGTCGCGAAGAGGTAAATTAAGATAATAATCCAATCTATCAGTTGCATAATCTAAATTTAGGTTATTTTATTTAAAGTTTGGTTGTGAGGATGGTCAGTGTTAAAACTTCAGTCGCCTAAAGGGCGAGTAAATCAATTATCTCAAGTTAATGATTGGATACTGTTAAGTGTGTGGGTGTTGATTGGTAGTATTCTCCGGTTTACGAATTTGACGGCTAAACCCCCCTGGACGGATGAATTTGCCACTATGGTGTTTAGCTTAGGGAATGATTTTACGTCAGTTCCTCTGGATCAGATTATTTCACTCGATACCCTTTTGCAACCGCTTCGTTTGAACCCTGACGCAAGTATGGGGGATGTTGTTTCTCTATTGCTTCTAGAGGATAATCACCCACCTTTGTATTTTGTATTGGTTCATTTATGGGTGAAACTATTTCCTTCCTTGGGAGAATATGTTGATCTTTGGGTGATGCGATCGCTGCCTGCTTTGTTGGGAGTTTTGTCTATCCCTGCGGTTTACTTTTTAGGAAAAATTGCCTTTCGTTCCCGCATAGTCGGACAAATTAGTGCTGCTTTAATGGCAGTTTCTTCTTATGGTATTTTCTTAGCCCAAGAAGCCCGCCATTATACCTTAGCGATTTTATTTGTTATTGCTTCTCTACTCTGCTTAGTCGTTGCTTTAAAACATTTTTATCAGCAAACTTTAATTCCTTTAGGATTAGTTGTTTCTTGGATTATTATTAATAGTTTAGGGTTATCAGCGCACTACTTTTTTTGCTTAACTTTAGTGTCTGAAGCAATTACGTTAGCGATTCTTGGTTATAGGAAGCTAAAACACAATTCATCCTCTCTACTCAAGCGCAATTTACTCAGAATTTTTTGGGTTGTTTTAGGAACAATGACAACAGGTTTAATCTGGATATTTGTGGTAATTCCTCAAGGGTATGGCAATAATATGATTACTTGGATTCATCCGTTAAGTCATATTTTGTATGCTATTAGTCCCCCATTCCAATTATTAGCAGTTTGGGTTCCCATGATCTCTCTATTGCCTGTTGAGTCATCTTCTGTTCCTATTGTGATTCTATCAGCATTAATTTTATTATTGTTTTTTGTTTGGTTTATTCCCTATGTAATCAAAGGCATTAAACAAGGACTAAAGTTGCCTCAGTTTCGGTTACCAATGCTTACTTTGATCACATTCATTGCAGGGGTAATTGGTTTATTTTTAATAATTACTTATATCATTGGCTTGGATCTAACTCGTGCAGCTAGATATAGCTTCACTTACTTTCCTGCTGTAATTGTTTTAGTTGGCGCAAGTTTATCTCTTTTATGGCACGAAGTTAAAGCAGATAACAAGATTTTGCAACAACAGAAAACGATAAATCCCTTAGTTTTACTCCGAAAACTTTATGACAAATTGAACTCTAATAGAAACTTAGCTATGACTGCTATTTGGTTAATGGGAGTTATCGGGGCAATTACGGTAATTGTTAATCTAGGTTATCAAAAATATTATCGTCCTGAACAATTTATCTCAGTGCTTAAAGAGACAGCATCACAACCTGTTTTGATTGCAACAACCCAA
>JBCDDV010000039.1:0-10409 GCA_039180145.1 Cyanobacteria bacterium P01_G01_bin.49
AAAAAAACTATTTC
Source organism: Cyanobacteria bacterium P01_G01_bin.49 (assembly GCA_039180145.1). Taxonomy (GTDB): domain Bacteria; phylum Cyanobacteriota; class Cyanobacteriia; order Cyanobacteriales; family Microcystaceae; genus JBCDDV01. Next base: position 15 of record JBCDDV010000039.1, read on the forward strand.
TGGCTTCTGTGGGGGAGGTAATTTCGTAAGAAAACATAAGTAAACGTACAGATTTACGTACACTTACTTTACCATATTTTCTAGAATCTTTGTCCTCACATTAACAACATCAATACCCAGTTTTGAATCTCTTTTGAAGCATAAAATGCACTACTACTTCAATTGACTGGTCAAGGATAATTCGTTAATATGGACTAAGTATGCCCCCAGGGGGGATATGCTATGAGAAGAAATTTTGCGATAAGTTAAGTAAAGTAAAGAAAAAACTCATAAATATAGTAAGGTTAACAAAACGTTGATTTCCTCCCCTTCCACTTTATCTACCAACAGTCTCGCCTCCCCAGAACAAGAATCTCTGAGTCAGGTTCATATTCCTCATCAAAACTCTGAAAGCTGGTTAATTTTTTGGGCAGCAGGATTTTTGGTATCGGTTCCAGTCTTCATACAAGCCCCCCTGGTGCGCTTATTCCCTGAAATTAGCCTCTTAATGACGGGGGGATGGTTTGGATTAGCTTTTTACTTGATGAGACAGCCCAAAACCCATCTTTGGGGAGATCTTTTGTTTGGGTTTAGTTGGAGTTGGCTAGCGGGGTCTATTTATTGGGGTTGGTTACGTTGGGAACCTTTGATTCATCTTCCCGTCGAGTCTATCGGAGTTCCCGTGGCGGTTTGGTGTCTTTGGCGCGGTTGGGGAAAAATTGGCAATTTCTTCTACTTGGGATCACTTTTGGGAACAGGGATCACTGACATCTATTTTTATATCACCGATCTCATTCCCCATTGGCGACAACTGATGCAAGTCGATCCAACTTTAGCAACATCAATTTTCCAAGCGGCTTTAGGGCAGGTTCAGACCCCTTGGGGGATAAGTTGGGCAATTGTGTTAGTCAACATCCTACTGGGGGTGGGTTTATGGGCGATGCAACAATCTGAACGACATTGGTGGGCATTAGCCGGAGCAGTATTGAGTACAATCTTAGTAGACAGTCTATTTTGGCTGGCAGCTTGTTTTGCCTAAAGAGATTAGAGTAAGATGAACTCTCTGCCACCGACTGCCGTCATGGTACTATTGCTTAGACCCCCGTGGAAAACCCAAAAACAACCCCTCATTTACTTTTGAAGACAACTAAAGGTAAACGCTATTTTCCTTTAGTGGGAAAGAATTATTGGACAATTGGACGGGGAAATGAAAATGATTTTACCATTAGGGATTATTGTATTTCTCGTAACCATGCGATTTTACAATCAACAGAAACCAATGAATTTTTGTTGATTGATTTGGGCAGTCGCAATGGAACCTTTGTGAACAGTCGTCGTGTGAGTATTCCCGTAACCCTCCAAATTGGTGACAAAATTACCTTTGGAAAAACCGATGTAAATTTTTATTGTCCTCAAAGCGATCGCCCAGATGATGTCGAAGAAGAATTTCCAGAACGAGATACCATGGTCTTACATGAACGCCGTTTGACTTCTGTCATGGTAGTGGATATCCGAAACTTTACGACCCTAACCAGACAGTTGGATGAAGAAGTCTTATCACTTTTGATTGGGAATTGGTTTCGTCAAGCTGGACAGATCATTCGTCAATCAGGGAGTTGGGTAGATAAATATATTGGTGATGCAGTCATGGCCATCTGGTTTCATGGGCAAAATGAAGTCACTAAAGCTGATATTATCCAAATTATTCAAGCGGTTAGCGATCTCAATAGCATGACAAAAAAGCTAAGTAGACAATATACATTACCTTTTGAATTGTATATTGGTGCAGGGATTAATACCGGATATTCAATGGTTGGAAATACAGGCAGTGGAGATCACCCCGACTATACTGCAATTGGAGATACAGTTAATGCTGCTTTTCGCTTAGAATCAGCCACCAAAGAGTTAGGATTAGATGTGGCAGTTGGAGAAGAAACTTATAAATATTTAGCCGATTTAAAACAAGTCAAAAATTTGTTTCATCAATATACTGTTACCCTCAAAGGATATGAATCCCCCACAATTACTTATGGTGTAACTTTTCAAGATTTACAGGAATTTTTGACAGCAAATATTGTCGAAGATTAAAAAGCCATAGAAAATAGCATAAGAATTAAAATTCTTGTCTTTACTATTCTGCTTTTCCACAACCGTGGACATAATAGAGATATAATGTATCTTATGAAATCTCTCAATTTTAGTCACAACTCTCTATCAAAAAGCATCTCGCAGAAAATAAGCGAAATTTGATTTTTGAGTGTTAGATTTATGCTGTGACAGGTTATGCTAAGCGTGACAACGTTTGGGAAGCTTATGGGAAATTGAGGACTAAACTTATGAATACACGATATACACAATTATTTATTTATCTTTCTCGTCGTAGTAATAAAGGGTTTATGTTGGTTTTGGCTGGTGCCATCGGTATTGTCATGGCGGTTACTGCTGGGGCAATGTTACTGAATAGTAGTAGCAAAAGTGAACAAGTCATCGCCCAAAAAGCCACCTTCCAAGGTAAATCAGTGGGTGAAGTTGCTGTTGCTAGAATACAATTTCTGCTGAGTGAATATCCCGTTCTTGCTCAGAATAATAGTGCTGACTGGGCAAAGGTCGATAATAATACAACAACCATTGGTCAAGAATTTGAAGAAACTATCGCAAGTTCTTGTGACAGTTCAGACCTCGATGAAACAAAAAAAACTGCTATCAAAACACAAATCAAAAGCTACAGTAATAGCAAATGGCAGAACCTCGACGAAAATAATAAAGCACAAGGACAATTTAAACTGCTTAGTTATCAAGCCCCTTCATCAATTCCAGGGTTAGGAACGTTAACTGTTCAGGGAAAAGCTAATACAGAGAACAAATCAAAAGAATCTCCTACTCAGTTGGTTGTCAAAATTCCAGTGCGTAACAATACTCTCAATGACGGTGATGTTCCTGGTTTATGGATACAAGAAGGAGACACAGAGAAAAGCGGTGGTAATCAAAACTTATTTGCTGCTCATATTTGGTTCAGTGATTGTGATTTGGGGGGTAAGACTGAAGAACAAGTCGAGACAGCCTTAGCCGATATTACTGCTAATGTGGAGGTAGGAACAGCAGATGCAGATACCAGGGGCGAAATTTCTAATGGCACCACATTTCAAGCACCAAAATTAGCTGCCTATGGTTTTCCAGATTTACCCAGTATTCCTAATGACCTTCCCACTGACCAAAAAGGATTGACAATCAGTGGTAATGGTGGTGGCAACGGTAACCAGTCTAGTCACTCTAATAACAATGCTTTCTCCACCATTGCTCATGTGACGAATGGGTTTGTAGATAAGACTTGGAATAATCTGTTCGTAGGAGTTGCTTTAGCACAAACAACAGGAACAATTAGTCCTTGTGGAACAAATAGTGGGACAGGAAATGTTTTTCCCAGAGCAGGAGATCAACCCACCAAAGAAAAAACCCTGAACGGTGAATCCATCTGCGTTTACGAATATGAGATCACCTCCATTGATGGTGCTGCCGAAGTTAAGACAGTGAGCGACGACGGGAAACGTCAGCAAGTTATCTTCCATCTGCTAGGCAATATGAATAAAGGTTCTGATATTGACCATAGTTGTGATGGTTATGGAACTAAAATTTGTAAATCCACTGACTTTCAGCTTTTTGCTCACGCTACTGATGGTCAGATTTGTTTAAACGGGAATAACAAATTTCATGGCTTTCTTTTTGCTCCTGGCTATGATGTGGGAGTTAACGGAAGTGGTGGCGGCAAAGGCGGTATTAATGGAACTGCTTGGGTCAAAACTTGGAATAAAACCGATCAATGTTCCTCCAATTCTAAGAGTGCTGCTTTAGTGGTACAAACTGGTGAATGGTCAGATTTGGGGGTGGGAATTCCCAAGGGACTGTCTCCCGTTTTAGTAGGCCAACCAACTACTATTCAAACCGAAGAGTATAGTCAATAAGGTCTCATTTAAACTCATCCCCTGCATAAATGACAAGGGATTTCAGGTTAATTGTTAATAGTTGATTGTTCATCGTACAATCAACTACTAGCTAAGTGACGGGGCGACTCGTCATCCTACCCATCTAAAAAATGGGCTTTGTACGTCGCTTTTGGTAACGAGAGGTCAATAATGAAAAAACAGTTATGCACCCTAATACTTAGTCGGTCTAAAGTTAGATACAATCAAGGTTTTACGATGTTTGAGGTCTTGATTGCCATCTTTGTTTCTTCTGCATTTTTGATGGGAACTCTACAAGCGATGACTATCAATACTTTTCTACAGGTTAAAGCAGAACGGGAAACGAAAGCCAATTTTTGGATTCAGGAAGATCTAGACACAGTATACGCAGCAGCCAGTGCTATGCCCTCCAATAATGATATCTGCAAAAATACACCACCTACAGTAGATAATCGTTTTGGAGCCGCATTAAAGGATAAGTTAAATAGTCTATCAACGGTTGAGCCTCAAGACTTCCAGCAATATGAGATGGATAGTAAGGGAAATCATCAATTTGATACCAGTGGTCAGGCTTCATTTGTGACCGTTCAAGACTCTCGAGACAGTACCATTACTAAGCAAGCAACGGTACAAGTGATTCGTGATCAAGACTTGGTCAATACACCCTATCGTTTGGTTCGTATCATTACCCTGGATAGTGCTACTAATTATGACATTTTGCAAGTCCATTATCGAGTCGGAGAACCTCATGTACCAGACAAAACCCAAGACATTGATAACGACCAATTGGCAGATGATGAGCGTGGCAAAACTTCCATTATTGCTCAAAATTATACAGAAATTATTCCGGCTGCGGTTTCGGCATGTACCTTATAAAACCGATCGCGGCATGACCTTATTAGAAATTTCTGTTGTGGCGATTATTGCTGGAGTTTTAGCGGCGATCGCCACACCTAGCATGATGGGGATTTTACAAGGGCAACAAGTTAACAAAGGATTAACTCAAATTCAAAGCACCTTGCAAACTGCTCAACAACAAGCCATGCGTAACTCAAAACAATGTCAAATCATCTTGAATACTACAGCTAATCCGCCTCATCTTTCTAGTCCCAATCCTGGTTGCTTAACTTCATCCAAGATAGAATTACCAGGCAGTGTTGCTATGAAAACAAATATTACTGATAATAATTTGACCTTTTCGTTTAAAGGAACTTTAGGTGATCCGGGTGGCACGATTGTCGTTGAACCTAAACAAGGAAGGGGAGAGAAAAAATGTCTGGTTATAGCACGGGGGTTGGGCATTATGAGAACGGGAATTTATACGGGAGATACTACTAGTTCTGTCTCTGCTACGAACTGTACAACTTCTAAATAAAAAATTGAAAGAAGACTATGTCGAAAATATATTTTAAACTTTTAAATAAAATTCATGCTTCGGCTGGCTGGACTTTAGTGGAATTAATGATTGCTTCGTCTCTAACATTAATTGTTACCATGGTTGCTGGCTTTGGTTTAATGACAGTGGCACGAGAAAATCAAGTCGCTAATATTACAGGGGGAATGCAGCATGATATAAATCGAGCCGCTGAATTTATTACGCAAGAAATTCGGAGTGCTTCGGTTATTGAAAACAGTTTAGAAGCGTCAGATTTGATGACCTTTGCTAGTGATTTTGAGACAACCGGAAAAACTCCTGTTCTTGCTCTCAAAGTACCAGGGGTTCCTCAACGAATTGTTTATTACGTTCAAGATGCAGCAAGTAATAGTATTTGGCGTGGCCCGGCTGTCATTAGACGCTGGGGACCGGGTTTTAAATCAGATGGGACTTATGACAGCACACAATATACTCCTAATGCCTGGCGTGGTTCTCCCTTAGTTGATATGGTAGTCTCGAAACTTCCTGCTGATCAAAAAGATTGCAGAAATACGACAACTAGCCGAACAGAGGGAATTTATAAGGATACTAGTGGAGAAAAATGGCATCGTCTTCCCAAAGCAAATGCTGATGTCAAAGGATTTTTTGTTTGTGTTCACAAAGATAAGCAGTTAGCTCAGTTACATATTTACGGCACAACCCTTTATACAGATAGTAGCGGAAAAGCTCAAGGACAACTTAGGTCTGTCGCTTCAACAAACAATGCAAACTCCCGTTACAGTAGTAAAGCAAATTATCAAGTCCTTACTCAAGCGTTTGCACGTTCAGAGAAAGTGGGTAGTAATGGGGAAAATTTCCCTGATTTTTATGTCGATAGAATTAATAAGCAATTAACCATAGAAGAAGATGGTAAAGCACAAATAACCGTACTGTCTGTTGACATTCCTTGTGAGGGTGGAACGCTTCCCCCTAGCGATGTAACGACTCAACTGAATAAGGAATCGGATGGAAGTACGCAACCGATCGGTTTGGCGGCCATTGGTGTTGCTTCTAATCAAGCAAGTGCCGTTTCTAGTGGTGACTCACTTACATTAGCAGTCGAAGCAACCAATAATGGAGGGTGTGTAGGAATGCCAGCAATGATGATAATGAGGAGTGACGAAGTTTCTAATGAAAACCCACATGGTCTTTACAGTTCCAATGATAGCCAATATTTACAGTTAGATAAGATAATTACTGATGACAATGCTCGAAATGCCGTAAAAAGCGAATTGCAAAATAAGGGATTACTGAAAAGTGATGGCAACACCCTCAATTTAGCTGATAATCAAGTTCTTTATTTCATGGAATTCGGCTTTGAAACCACTGTTGCTGCTGATTCATTAATTTCTCCAACAGATGCTTTTTATAACGATGCTATTGTTTTAGTGGAATTATCTAACTGATAATTAGTTATATTTTGGAATAAAAAACTTAATCAAATAGTGGCTTTTTTTTTTCTAAAGAAGAATGATATAGGATCATCAATTGAGTTTCTTTTTCTACTTGACTAAAGTTATACCAATTTTCAAAGGTAACTGGAGACTTACTACTTTTGATCTCGATAAACCTCACTACGATGTTTTACTCTAATTACGATAATTAACAAAACATCATCTTCTATTTCGTAAACTACCCGATAATCTCCTACTCTAATACGATATAAGTTATCTTCACCTCGTAATTTTTTAACCCTATTAGAACGAGGTTCTATCGCCAATTCATCAATTTTGGCTTGTATGCGCTTTTGTATATCTAACGATAATTTCCTAAATTGTTTTCTTGCACTTCTAGAAAATTTGACCTGATAACTCACGCAACATCTTCACTAATTTCATTTTGGATTTCTTCCCAGGTTACAGTGCCATTAAGACGAATATCTTCTTTGGCTTCTTTTACTGCTACAAGATCTTCTTCATCTTCTGCATCATCTATCTGTTTTAGTTTTGCATAAATTTCATCTAAAATACTGTCATAAGCTTGATGCAACAACAGATCGATCTTATGAATTAATTGTTCTCTTTCGCGTTCTGTTTTCATTGTTGTACCTTTTAGAAGCCGGTCTTGAAGACCCATTGCACTATAGCAAAGATGATTAACCGTCATGGAGATAGTCCTATTATATTAATCCGTTTCAAGGGAAAATCAATAATATATTTTTGTCATCATTAAAGCTATGTTTAGCTGAAAACTTCCTTCCTTTAAGCTAAGCTGAGTATCAAATAATTGAATTAATACTCAATATGAATTGGTGGCAGAAACTTAAAAATAATCCTTTGGCACGTTTTGGAGCAATTTTACTGATTATTTTCTACATAGCAGTGATTGCAGCAGATTTTTTTGCGCCTTATGATCCTTATGCGTCTCAAGCTGATGGTTCTTTACTTCCTCCTACTCAGATTTATTGGACAACAGAAGATGGTCAATTTATCGGCCCTCACGTCTATCCCACAACCCAAAGTCCGACAGATATAGAGACGGGAAAACGTACCCTCAATGTCAACTTTGATAAACCTTCTCCTATTCGTTTTTGGGTTAAAGGAGATAGTTATCAACTTTTGCAAATTCGCCTTCCCTTACCCCCTTCTTTTGAGGAAAGAGAATTATTTAAGGGAATTGCTGTTGATCGTCACCTATTCGGAACTATTGGCCCTGCTAAACTCAACTTATTAGGCACGGATGAACAAGGACGAGATCAATTCAGTCGTTTACTTTTTGGCGGTAGAGTTAGCCTATTTATTGGCTTGGTAGGAATTATCATTTCTTTTCCCCTTGGTATGATAGTTGGGGGAATTTCTGGCTATTTTGGGGGTTGGATCGATGCAGGTTTGATGCGCTTAGTGGAAGTTTTAATGACAATTCCTGGTATTTATCTCCTCGTTGCCTTAGCGTCTGTCCTTCCTCCTAGTTTGAGTAGCGCACAACGATTTTTGTTAATTGTCCTGATTACTTCCTTTATTGGTTGGTCAGGACTAGCTAGAGTGATTCGTGGACAAGTTCTCTCCCTCAAAGAACAGGAATTTATTCAGGCAGCAAAGGCCTTGGGGGCCACACCCTGGCGCATTATTCTTCGTCATCTACTTCCTCAAACTGCCACCTACATTATTATTTCAGCCACTCTTGCTGTTCCTGGTTTTATTGTCTCTGAATCGATCTTGAGTCTCATTGGGTTAGGCATTCAACAACCTGATCCAAGTTGGGGAAATTTACTCTCTGTCTCGACCAATGCAGCAATTCTAGTGTTTCAACCTTGGCTGATTTGGCCCCCTGCTTTATTAATCATTCTCACTGTCCTTGCTTTTAATTTACTCGGTGACGGCTTAAGAGATGCTCTCGATCCTCGCAGTTTAGAGTAGGGAGTGTGGGAGCAGGGGAGATGTTTAACCACTAATCACTAACTTCTGAACTCCTGTAACTCCTACAACTCCTGAACTCCTAATGTATATTTTTGTTACAGTTTACTTATTGCTAAAAATTCTCCCTTGACTTTTTGAGAAAAGTTGCGCGAAACTTACAACAATTAGAGTAGTTACTAAATTAAATGTTAACTTTTGTTAAGATTTGAGTATTATTACTACGGTTAATCAAGATTTTTATCATGATTAATGTTGGCGGAATTAATCTTTAGGATAGAAAACCTATCCTTATCTCAATCAACCTATTCTAGTTCTAGAATCAACCATGAGCATGGAAACCCTAGAATTCATTATCTATCCCGATGGCCGTGTCCAAGAAAAAGTGACAGGCATTGTCGGTGCTTCTTGTCAAGAAGTAACGGCGGCGATCGAAGCTCAATTAGGGCGAGTCGTTTCTCAAGAAAAGACCTCCCAATATTATGCTCAACCCGTCAATCAATCAACAAAAGCGACTAATCAAGCAACTTTTAGTGATTGGTAATGATTTCTATTCTTTTTTGTCAAACCCCGTTTAATTATTTGAGTTAAAAACAAATATGTCACACTTTAGCAACATTAAAACCCAAATTCGTAACCTAACCTCTCTTAAAGCAGCACTTGATAGCATGGGAGTTGATTGGAAAGAAGGCCCCAAACAGGTTAGAGGTTACCAAGAACAAACCCGAACGGCTGAAATTGTCCTTGAACAAGATAATAGTTATGATATCGGATTTAGCTGGAATGGCAGCGAATACGAATTGGTGACTGATTTACAATATTGGCAACAACCCTTATCTGTTGAAGGGTTTCTTAAGCAAGTGACTCAAGGATATGCCTTTCACACGGTGATTAATGAATCAGTAAAGCAAGGGTTTCAAGTTGCCCAACAGCAAAAAAATGAAGATGGTTCCATTCGCCTTGTTGTTCAACGCTGGAGTGCCTAATGGCTGATTTTTCTCCCACCCCCGACCGCTCTGGGTTAGAACCAGAGTTAGGGGGTGTTTTTCGAGATATTCCTGAAAGAACAGGGTTTGAGCCGGAATTGGGTGGTCAATTTCGGCAAAAAGGAGTTTATGTTGATGAAGTAACTTGTATTGGGTGCAAACACTGCGCTCATGTTTCCCCTAATACCTTTTATATCGAACCCGATCATGGGCGATCGCGGGTTTACAATCAAGATGGCGACGAAGAAGATACTATTCAAGAAGCTATCGATACTTGTCCGGTTGATTGTATTCATTGGGTTGATTATACCGATCTAAAACAGCTTGAAGAAGTCCGCAAATATCAACAAGTTAAACCTCTAGGTTTTCCACAAATTCATCGAGATCCCCGAAAAAGCAAGAAATAATTAAAAGCTTTTCTTCGTAAAAGGGAAAAAATTTAACGCCCTTAATTGTGGCGTTTTTTAGTTGTGTCGCCAAAAGTTTTAAAAAGTGCGATTGATTATCCTACATGAATTTAATTTTTTAAACAGCCATTTCGCAAGAGGGACTCAACAAATTCTCTTTAAAGTAAGCTTTACTTATCACCATGGGTATGAGAGAACCTAGCTGAATGATACCAATTTGTAAGATCTATTTCATTATCTGGAACTAACCAATGTTCTCCGCTTTCGAGGGCATCCTCATCCAAACAATACTTTCCA
>JBCDDV010000040.1:0-10386 GCA_039180145.1 Cyanobacteria bacterium P01_G01_bin.49
ATTCTTATCACTCTGAGACCGCTATGATGCGTTATCTCAAATTGTTGGAGAATAAAGATTTGTCCCTTACTCATGCCATGATCCCATTGGGTTCATGTACCATGAAATTGAATGCAGCAGCCGAAATGATGCCAGTCACTTGGCCTGAATTTGGTAAACTTCATCCCTTTGCACCTTTATCCCAAACAGAAGGCTATCAAATACTGTTTGAACAATTGGAAAACTGGTTAGAAGAAATAACCGGATTTGATGGCATTTCTTTGCAACCAAATGCGGGTTCTCAAGGAGAATATGCCGGACTACAAGTGATTTGTAAATATCATGAAAGTCGGGGCGAAACTAACAGAAATGTCTGTTTAATTCCTGAATCAGCACACGGTACAAACCCTGCCAGTGCAGTTATGTGTGGCATGAAAGTGGTTGCTGTGAAGTGTGATAAAGAGGGCAACATTGACATTGCAGACTTACAGAAAAAGGCCGAAAAATACGCCGAAAACTTAGGGGCGTTGATGGTAACTTATCCGTCAACTCACGGAGTATTTGAAGAACGAATTATTGATATTTGCGATATTGTTCATCGTTACGGTGGACAGGTGTATATGGATGGTGCGAATATGAATGCCCAAGTTGGTTTATGTCGTCCCGCAGATTTCGGGGCCGATGTTTGTCATCTCAACCTACATAAAACCTTCTGTATTCCTCACGGTGGCGGTGGCCCAGGCATGGGGCCCATTGGGGTAAAATCCCATCTAATTCCCTTCTTACCCAGTACAGTCGTCGAAAAATATACCAACCCCTTTAATAACAACGGTAAAGCTGATCCCTCCATTGGAGCAATTTCCGCTGCCCCTTGGGGAAGTGCCAGTATTTTAGTCATTTCTTGGATGTACATCGCCATGATGGGGACAGAAGGGCTAACAGATTCGACAAAAGTGGCTATCGTTAACGCTAATTATATGGCTCATCGTTTGGCAGATTATTATCCCATTCTATTTAAAGGATCATCCGGTTGTGTTGCCCATGAATGTATCATCGATCTGCGTCCCTTGAAAAAACGTGCTGGTGTGGAAGTGAATGATATTGCTAAGCGGTTGATGGACTTCGGTTTCCATGCGCCTACGGTATCTTGGCCGGTCATTGGTACGATGATGGTAGAACCGACGGAAAGTGAAGATTTAGCAGAATTAGACCGTTTTTGTGATGCCATGATTACTATTTATCAAGAAGCAGAGGCGATCGCCAATGGTGAGATTGATCCAGACAATAATCCTTTGAAAAATGCTCCCCATACTGCCCAAACAGTAATTTGCGGTGACTGGGATCGTCCTTATTCCCGTGAAAAAGCAGCTTATCCTGCGCCTTGGACAAAAGGGTATAAGTTTTGGCCGGTTGTGGGACGCATTGATAATGCCTTTGGAGACAGAAATTTAGTTTGTTCTTGTGAAGGAATGGACGCTTTTGACTAGAGACTTAATATATTGAAGACATTTAGCCATTAAATTCAACTTTGATTCTAATTTATCTGACTTTTCTCTAGAATGAAACAGCCCTACCTTACTAAGGCGGTTTGGTGGGGAGCTAAAGGCTTAAGATAACCTGAGTGCGGTGTTCGGAGTGAGGATTTCTTGATGTCAGATAATCTGGGAGGGAACCTCCCAGTTCTGACATCGCTTTTTCAATGAGAAAATGGGGGGTTGAGACTCCCTTGTGGTTGCGAGTTGTCCATAAATTCCCTTACGTCGAACTCAGGTTAAGATATACTCTACAAACAAGCTCTAAGGCATTACATCTGAACTCTAAAGTTACTCAAAATCAACCCTATTTTCCCTATTAAAATTCAGCACTTAACGGGGTACGAGGGAAAGGAATTACATCTCGAATATTCGTCATTCCTGTCATAAATTGTACCACTCTTTCAAAGCCTAATCCAAATCCAGCATGAGGAACTGTTCCGTAACGGCGTAAGTCTAAATACCACCACAAATCATCGGAAATAATCCCCATTTCTGCGATTCTTTTTTCCAAGATATCTAATCTTTCTTCCCGTTGAGAACCCCCAATAATCTCACCAATTTTTGGGGCTAAAACATCCATTGCTGCAACCGTCTTTTGGTCATCATTAAGCCGCATATAAAAAGCTTTGATGTCCGTCGGATAATTAGTGACAATTAAAGGTTTTTTAAATAAGTCTTCTGCCAAATAACGTTCGTGTTCGGATTGTAAATCTATTCCCCATTCCACAGGATATTCAAAAGTTTTACTGGCTTTTTCTAATAACTTGATTGCTTCTGTATAAGTAATCCGTTGAAACTCATTATTGATGATATTATCAGCCGTTTCTAATACTGTCTTATCGATACGTTTATTAAAGAACTCCATATCTTCAGGACAGGTTTCTAACACATATTTAAAGATATATTTTAAAAATTCTTCAGCGAGATCTTGATCGCCATCAATACCGCAAAAAGCCATCTCTGGTTCTACCATCCAAAATTCAGCTAAATGACGAGACGTATTAGAATTTTCTGCCCGAAAGGTTGGCCCAAATGTATAAACATTTTGAAACGCCATTGCCATCACTTCAGCTTCTAATTGACCACTAACAGTTAAATAAGCTTGCTTGCCAAAAAAGTCTTGAGTATAGTCAATTTCTTGTTGTTTATTCTGGGGAACTTTGCTCAAATCGAAATTAGTCACAGTAAATAATTCCCCTGCCCCTTCGCAGTCACTTGCGGTAATAATAGGAGTATGTACCCAGAGAAAATCCCGTTCTTGGAAGAATTGATGAATTGCTGTTGCACAAGCATTTCTGACCCTCATTACTGCTCCTAATGTGTTGGTGCGCGATCGCAAATGGCCAATAGTGCGTAAAAATTCAAAGGAATGACGTTTTTTCTGAAGAGGATAGGTTTCGGGATCAGATGTACCATAAACCTCCACAGAAGTGGCTTTTAACTCGATGCGTTGCCCTTTTCCTGGAGAGGGAACTAAAGTGCCTGAAACTTCAACAGAAGACCCCGTATTGATGCGCTGGATAGTATTTTTATAGTCCGGTAGGATTTCTTCAAGAACAACCTGCAAATTACCCATCGAAGAACCGTCATTGACTTCCATGAACGCAAATTCTTTTAATTCTCGCTTAGTGCGTACCCAACCTTGAATGGTAACGGTTTCATTGGGTTGACCTTGACGTAAGATATCTCTGACTCTTTTTGTTTGCATCGGTTCTTATTTACGGAGGAAGCCATTTCTTTGTTATTTTATCTCAAAGACTACCCTTCATCAGCATGGGGGTTTTTAATAAAGCAAAATCTCTCAATATCTTTATCAAAGGGCATCGCTTACGACCAAAAAGATCTTAATTTATCGTTGATTCCTGGCTAAATACTGAAGATATCAAGATAACTAATTTAATTTTCAATGAACCTCTATGAGAAGGAATGAGTCTAAAACTATGTAATTAACGAAATGATTATCAATAGAGAAAGAATCATGAAAAAAGCCTTAATATTATCGAGTGTGCTATTGATGGCACTACCTTTATGTCTCGCCACCCCTGCTTTTTCCCAATCTTCACCTAATCCAGAAAATGCAGAACAACGACGGGAAAAATTCACTGAACAACTAAATTTAACTGAGTCTCAGCAAGCACAATGGCAAGAAATCAAACAATCGAGTCGTGACCGTATGCTGACGATTTTAACTCCAGAACAACAGGCACAAATACAGGATAATTTCCAACAAGGACAAGGACGAAAAAATTGGCGATCGCTTAATTTAACGGATGACCAAAAAGAACAAATTCGCGCTATCAGAGAGGAAACTCGTCAACAAGTACAAGCAATTTTAACTCCAGAACAGCAACAGGTACTTGAAGAAATGAAGAGTAATAGAAGAAGTAATCGCTAAAAGTTTAACCTCGTTTACTGTTTTTTCATGGTTTTAGAGACGTTGCTAACAGCGTCTCTTTTTTTCTGTGGATCTTCAACAAAAAAGCGTTCAGAAAAAATCTAAACGCCTATCAATCTTGAATACGATAAAAAAACGAACCAACCTTACTAAACCTGATCTCAAATCCGGTTCTCAAACCCCTCTTATCCTTTAGAAGAGGTAGGAAGGTTTTTCCGAACTCCGAACTCCAAACTCCGAAGTCCAAACACTAAGCATTAGCCCCAGCGACTACTTCCATCAATTGCTGGGTAATTGCTGCTTGACGAGCCTTATTGTAGGATAAAGTCAAGGTTCCAATTAATTCACCCGCATTATCACTAGCATTACTCATTGCAGTCATTCTTGCCGCTAATTCACTCGCGGCTGACTCTTGTAATGATCTCAGTAACTGATTGTTAATATATAAAGGCAACAAAGAATCTAGGATTTGCAGAGGATCTTGTTCAAAAATCATATCTTGAGGAAAACTACTCAAAGACTGAGTCACTGCTTGGCGTTCAACCTGCAATTTACCTTCACGAGTAATTAAGCGGAACATTTCGTCATCTTCAGCTTCTAACCCTTGTATGCTCAAAGGTAACAGAGTTTGTACCACTGGACGAGAACTAATCAAAGAAACAAAACGCGTATAGATTAACTCCACCCGATCCACTGTTTCCGATAAAAACAAAGACAGAACTTCATCAGCAATTTTATTGGCTTCATCAGCAGTGGGAATTTGGTCTAAGCCAGTATATTTTTTCTCAATAGGGGCTTCTCGACGAGAAAAATATTGAGTAGCTTTGCGTCCAATTGTAACCAAATGATAATTAAGACCTTGGCTTTGTAATTCTTTGATGCGCTGTTCTGCCCGACGAATCACATAGCTGTTGTAGCCACCACATAAACCGCGATCGCCAGAAACAACCACAATAGCAACCGACTTGACCGTTCGTTGTTCTAGTAAGGGGAGGTTAACATCCCCAAATTTTAAACGATTCAATAAATTGTAAAGGACATTTGCCAAAGCATCGGCAAAGGGTCTAGTTGAAATCACCTGATCTTGGGCGCGACGTACTTTAGCGGCTGCCACTAGACGCATCGCTTCCGTAATTTTTTTGGTATTTTTGACCGACTGAATGCGATCGCGAATCGCTTTAAGATTAGCCATAATATCTCGTAATTAATTATCAATTATGCAGTTATGCCAACAGTAGGGACGAAGGGTTCGCCCCTACTGACTTAATTAAGCTGCGAACGCTTGTTTGTATTCCCCAATCGCTTCTTTGAGTAAGCTTTCTGCTTCATCAGTGAGTTTCTTTTCACTCTTGATGATTTCAGGATATTTCGGCTTACTGGTTTTGATATATTCTCGTAGTCCCGCAGCAAAGTCCGTCGCTTTGTCCGTAGGAACCTCATCAATATAGCCATTGAGTCCTGCATAGGCGATCGCTACTTGTTCCCAAACCGCTAAGGGTGAATTTTCGGGCTGTTTGAGAATTTGACGTAACCGTTGACCCCGTGCTAACTGTGCCTGAGTTGCCGCATCTAAATCAGAAGCAAACTGTGAGAAAGCTTCTAATTCAGCAAACTGAGCCAATTCCAGTTTTAATTTCCCTGCCACTTGTTTCATGGCTTTAGTTTGAGCGGCTGATCCCACCCGACTCACAGAAACCCCTGCATTGATAGCAGGACGGAAACCTGCGTTAAACAAGTCACTAGACAAGAAAATTTGTCCGTCTGTGATGGAAATAACATTGGTAGGAATGTAGGCTGATACATCCCCTGCTTGGGTTTCAATGATAGGTAAAGCAGTCATACTTCCCTCTCCCAGGGCTTCACTCAGTTTCGCTGCCCGTTCTAATAAGCGAGAGTGAATGTAGAAAACATCTCCAGGATAGGCTTCCCGACCTGGGGGACGACGTAATAATAGAGATAGCTGACGGTAGGCTTGAGCTTGCTTAGATAAATCATCGTAGATAACTAAGGTGTGCTTGCCTCTGTACATGAAGTATTCAGCTAAGGTTGCGCCAGTGTAGGGAGCAAGATATTGAAGGGTAGCTGGATCATTGGCGTTAGCAGCAACCACAATGGTATAGTCCATAGCCCCTTTCTCTTCGAGGGTACCAATCACCTGAGCGACTGTAGACGCTTTTTGACCAATGGCCACATAAACGCAGATTACGTCTTCTGACTTCTGGTTAATGATGGTGTCAATAGCGATCGCTGTTTTCCCGGTTTTGCGGTCACCAATAATTAATTCCCGTTGTCCTCTCCCAATGGGAATCATGGCATCAATAGCCGTAATTCCGGTTTGTAGGGGTTCACATACAGATTTACGGGCGATAATTCCAGGGGCAGAAGATTCGATCAAGCGGTTTTCTGAGCTACTGATTTCCCCTTTGCCATCAATGGGACGACCAAGAGCATCTACTACCCGACCGATCATGGCATCCCCTACGGGAACCTGAGCAATTTTTCCGGTGGCTTGAACCGTACTGCCTTCTTGAATTCCAAAACCATCTCCCATTAATACAGCCCCGACATTATCTTCTTCTAAGTTCAGGGCGATACCAATGGTTCCATCTTCAAATTCTAATAATTCCCCCGCCATAGCTTGCTCTAAGCCATAAATGCGGGCGGTTCCGTCCCCAACTTGGAGAACGGTTCCCACATTGGAAACTTGTACGCTTTGGTCATAAGACTCAATTTGCTGGCGAATAATGCTACTGATTTCGTCGGGTCTAATACTAACCATAATGAGATCTTTTCAGAAATTGAATGGATTACAATGAAAAAAAGTTATGAGACACCGCCCAGACTGACGCTGATACGGCGCAATTGTCCTCGTAGACTGGCATCAAAGATTTGGGAGCCTACTTTGATGATGACACCTCCAATGATCTCTGGGTCATTTTTGGTCTTCATTTCCACAGATTGGGCCCCGGTTAAAGCTTTGATTTTTTCGTTAACAGCTTGACGTTGCTCGTCGTTTAATTCGGTTGAAGCTGTCACTTCTGCCAAAACGGTGTTAGTTAATTTTCTGAGTAACGCGAGATATTGCTGACAAACTTCTTCTAGAAAGGTAATTCGTCGCTTATCCACCAGAAGCATCACAAAATTCCGTAAATAATGATGGATTTCATCTCCGAGTATCCGATTTAATACGGCTCTTTTATCCTCTTCTTTAATGACGGGAGAACTAATAAAATTCTGCAAGTCTGGTGAATCTTCTAACAGTTCGAGGATAGCTCGGCAGTTGTCTCCAATGGGTTCAGTGATGTTATTAGATTCTGCCAGGGACATGAGGGCTTGAGCGTAAGGCTCAGCAATTTCTGTACTCAATAGTGATCCTTTCACAATTAACCTCCTAACTGCTCAATACTGCGATTAATCAGCCGCTGTTGAGCGTTGTCATCAACCCGTTCTTTGAGTTGATTTTCCGCTTGAACAACTGCTTGTTCGGCAATTTGCTTTTTCAGTTGAGCAATGACTCTTTCTTGTTCAGAGGAGAGATCAGCAGCAGCAGTTTCTTGGAGACGAGCAATATCTCGTTCACTTTGGGCTTGAATTTCGTCAGCAAGGGTTTTTGCCCTTTCTTGGGCTGCTTGACGAATACGTTCAGCTTCTGCTTGCGCTTGGGCCAATTTTTGTTTTTCTTCGGCTAAAGCAGCAGCAGCTTGCTGTTGTTGTTCTTCGGCTTCTTGAATGGCTTGGGCGATTTGATTACGGCGATCGCTGAGGATTTTTCCAATCACTTTACGACCGTAAAATACCAAGATGCCAATCAAAATGGACAAATTAAGGATGTTACTTTCTAGGAAATCGAAGTGAAACCCAATTAAGGCTTCGCCTTCACCATGACTTTCGGTGGCTAATAATAAAAAAGAATCGATCATACCGGTTTATGACTCAACAGACGGCATCGTTACTTTACAAATTCGGGACCTAAGAGTTTTTCTAGAATTTGACGGCTTAAGGCATCAACTTGTTGTTCTAGAGTCCTTAGTGCCTCTTGACGTTGCTGCTCAATTTCTTGGGCAGCCGTTTCTTTTTTGGCTTGTGCTTCTCGCTGAGCATTCGCCATGGCTTCAGTGGCAATTTTTTTTGCATCTGCTTGGGCAGCAGCAACCACGTCTTGGGACTGCTTGCGGGCATCTGCTAATTGTTTCTCGTATTCCACAGCTAACTGCTTTGCTTTGGCTAGCTGTTCTTTGCCACCTGCTTCTTGTTGACGAATGTAGTCAGCCCGTTCATCCAATGCCTTGTTTAAAGGCTTGTAAAAAATCCCGTTGAGAATAATCGCCAACACAACAAATTGCAATGCCATCATTGGCAAAGTTGCATCAAAATCAAACATTGTTCACCCATCCACGTCCAATCTAGTTCTAACTTTTTTGACGTAGAGACAGCCTCGTCGCTGTCTCTATCACCTGATTAAGTCTTATGCGAAGGGATTAGCAAATAAGAGAACAAGAGAAATTACCAGACCATAGATCGTTAGGGATTCCATAAACGCTAAGGTTAATAGTAAAGTTCCCCGAATTTTACCTTCAGCTTCCGGCTGGCGAGCGATCCCAGAAACAGCTTGACCTGATGCGTTTCCTTGTCCGATACCAGGGCCGATAGAGGCGATGCCAACAGCCAAAGCAGCAGCGATAACAGAAGCAGCAGCAATAGTAGGGTTCATGTTAATTCTTCCTCGATTTTTATTGATAGAACAAATTGCAAGCTAATTGTCAGCTTAAGAATTTAGGAGCGCGAAGTTTCCAAGCAAAACTAAGGATATTTACTTCTGTATTTAGAACTCCCAACAGGTAAGTACCTGAGTCGTCGATGAAAGTTTTTGGGGTAAATTTTCTCTGTCGACTTCTGATGTCATTGTCTTACGTTTTGGGCATTTTTGTTCAACAGATATTCTTCCTTTTCTAGTCTGCTTTTGAAGATTTTACCGTTACCCGTGTTCTTCTTCTTCTTCTGACTCAATTGCCTCATGTATATAAGCACCCGCTAAGGTAGCAAATACTAAGGCTTGAATGGCACTGGTAAATAATCCTAGTGCCATTAGGGGTAACGGCACAAATAAGGGGACTAAAAATACAAGCACTCCCACTACCAGTTCATCAGCCAAAATGTTACCGAACAGACGGAAACTTAGGGAGAGTGGCTTGGTAAAATCTTCTAAAATTTTAATGGGCAAAAGCACAGGAATTGGCTGGACATAATTAGCAAAATAGCCTAATCCTTTCTTACTTAAACCTGCGTAAAAGTAGGCCAGAGAAGTGAGTAGGGCAAGAGCCACTGTTGTATTAATGTCGTTGGTAGGAGCGGCTAACTCGCCTTCAGGGAGTTCAATGAGTCTCCAAGGCATGAGAGCCCCTGACCAGTTGGAGACAAAAATGAACAAAAATAGTGTCCCAATGAAGGGTAGCCAAGGCCGATAATGCTTTTCTCCGAGTTGGTTTTTGGCTAAGTCTCGCAAAAATTCTAGAACGTATTCCATGAAGTTTTGCATGCCACTGGGTACCCGTTGAACATTCCGGGTGGCGGCAAGAGAGGCAATTACCAAAAGGGCAATGACAAACCAGGAGGCTAGAAATACCTGCCCGTGTAATTTTAAATTACCAATTTGCCAATACCAGTGCTCACCCACTTCTAAGGCAGCAAGGGGCAAGGAATCTAAAATGCGTAAACCGTCTAACATTGTCATTGGGTAAAATTTACCGAAATCTAGTTACGGAAATTGTTCATTTCCTGGGGTCTTAATCGCTTTTTGGCTCTGGGGCCAGAACGCTTTGCAGCGTATAGGCGATGATGGCGACTTTATAGGTCAAAAATCCTAGAAAGACTGGGACAATATGGAGTGCCTTCCATTGACTGGCCAAGATGATCATGGCGGCAAATAGGGCAATTCCTTTGGTGCCTACCCTTTGACCTGATGTTCCAATTTTTTCAACTTCTCCGGCAAGCAACTTCAAGTAGATAATGCCGACGCAAGCTCCTAAAAGGTAATTAAGAGCTAAATTGAGAGAATAGAAAATCCAAACACAAACAAAAATAATTCCGGTGAAAGCTAAGCTCAATAGCAACAGAGTCCGTTGCAGTTGATAGTAGTCTTTCATCGAATCAGTCTTTGCTGGTGCTGTTTCAGTCGCTTGGGTGAGAGAATCAGTCAATGGCATACAGTCACAGGTTTGAATTAGACTCAGTTATCCTTAATTTCAGGATCAGGTTAATCAAGTTAGTTTGATTAAGTTGGCATTAGCAACAAGCTCTGATGAACTCGCTTAGCAAATCGTCAGTTCGGTTGCGTAATTACCATGCTATTAGGCATCTAACAGCAAACCAGTGGTAATAATATCACGTTGAGGCGACAAGATTTCGTGAGTTAAACTCAATTGTTTACTGTTCATCTTGTCGCCTCAACGTGATATTATTACCACTGGTTTGCTGTTA
>JBCDDV010000041.1:0-10193 GCA_039180145.1 Cyanobacteria bacterium P01_G01_bin.49
AGAAACTGAGTATTAAATCATTTATTTTATCCAGGAAGGAACAACAATAAATTATGAGTAATGCCTACATTTTAGTGGTTGAAGACGAAGCAAAGCTAGCTCAATTTATTGAACTAGAATTGCAATATGAAGGGCATCAAATTAAAGTCGTTAACGATGGTTTATCCGGATTAACTGTTGCTAGAGAAAGTAAGCCTGATCTAATTTTACTAGATTGGATGTTGCCAGGGATCTCAGGAATAGAAATTTGTAAGCGACTTCGCCAAACAGGGAGTAAAATTCCCATTATTTTATTAACAGCGAAAGATGATATTAGCGATCGCGTTGCCGGACTCGATGCAGGGGCCGATGACTATATTGTTAAACCCTTTAGTTTAGAAGAATTATTAGCGAGGGTTCGGGCCCATTTGCGACGAAATCAAGAAGAAAATCCCAATCTCATACAATTTGACGACTTAAGTTTAAATCGTAGCACTCGTGAAGTTCATCGCGGCCATCGTTTGATTGAACTAACAGCCAAAGAATTTGACTTACTCGAATATCTGCTTTCTCATCCAAGACAAGTCTTAACTCGTGATCAAATCTTAGAAAGAGTATGGGGCTATGACTTTATGGGAGATTCTAACATCATAGAGGTATATATTCGCTATTTACGGCTAAAATTAGAGGCAGAAAAAGAAAAACGCCTTATTCAAACTGTTCGCGGCGTTGGTTACGTGTTGCGAGACTAAGAAGATATTCTA
Organism: Cyanobacteria bacterium P01_G01_bin.49; assembly: GCA_039180145.1. Classification (GTDB taxonomy): domain Bacteria; phylum Cyanobacteriota; class Cyanobacteriia; order Cyanobacteriales; family Microcystaceae; genus JBCDDV01. The sequence goes on from JBCDDV010000041.1 coordinate 744, forward strand.
AAAAATTTACGATAGACAGCCCATAACGCCATCAGGTTTGCTAGAATAACAGGCGGTCATTAAGCCTAAGAGAGATTCTTTGAGTCAATCAGTTGATATTCCTACCCTAGACACTTTGGCGCAAGAACTTGCTGCCATTCAGCAAACAAATTCCAAACGCATTGCTCTGTTGGGTTCGCGCCATGTCCCAATTACTCATCAGCAGTTAATTGAAATGATGAGTTATGCCCTTGTATTAGGTGGCAATCGTTTGATGACATCAGGAGCAACAGGAACTAACGCAGCCGCTATTAAAGGGGCAATGCGAGCCGATCCGAACTTGTTAACGGTAATTTTACCCCAAAGCTTGACAAATCAGCCTAGGGAGTCAAAAGAGCAACTCCAACAGGTTATCCACCTGGTGGAAAATCCTGAAAATGATGGTTTGTCCTTGGGAGAAGCGAGTGCCTTGTGTAACAGAGAAATTATATCCCGTTGTCAGCAATTAATCTGTTTTGCATTTCATGACAGTCATACCCTCTTACAAACTTGCCAAGAAGCAGAAGAACAACGCAAGTTGGTGACGTTATTCTACTTTGATTAACAGGTTAGGTAAAAGATATACTATAGGGGAAAATCCGGTCCATTTTAAAATGAGATAAGCCGGGTTTTATACTACTTCTAAAAGCCTTGAAATAAGCATACCGTTTTATTCTTCCTGCTGTTTGTGCTTTCATCCTCGCTATAATAGGGGAACAATCAGAGAATCTTAAGGCAAGCATGGTAAACTTGAGACAAACTTCTGAAACACCACAGCAACAATGGCAAGCAGAGGCATTTGATAGCTTCTTGAATATGGTTAAAGCGGCCGATGGGGACTTTCCTGCCATTGATCGACTAGGAAAGGCATTGTACGAGCCAGAGAGTTTTGACCTGATGATTAACTTTCTTTGTGGTCATCAACAAGGAAAGCAAGCTTTTGAGAAGGGATTACGTTTAGGGACGATTGATTTACCAAAACTGCATCAACTACCTAAAGAAACTTTTGGTTATCAATATGCCGATCATTTAATACGAAATGGTTTAACGCCATTGCAAGCCAAGTCTATTGAAAATCGTCATCAATATTTAATCGCTCACCTGACAGAAACTCATGATATTTGGCACGTTGTTACCGGAAGTAATACGGATATTTTTGGAGAAATGAAATTAGAAGCATTTTATGTTGCTCAACTGTATGCCTCTCGTTTTTGGTTAGGATTATTGACAAAAAACTTATTAAAAGCAGTAGTTTACGATGTAGAATTGAGCAGTCGGTATTTAGATGCTATTACTGAAGGCTGGATAATGGCCAGAAAAGCAGAACCTTTATTCGGCATAGAATGGGATCAGTTGTGGGAAATACCTTTAGTGCAAATTAGAAAAGATTTACAGATTGATGTTGTGCAAAACTATAAATGAAACTAACGTTTTTTAGTTTTTAGGCCATAAGCAAGGCTCAGGAAACCTTATCATTAAGAAATGTAACTATTTACCCCCTCGGATAACCTCACCTATTAACGGGGGTGCTAGCACTACGATACCCTAGATTGAGTCCCCTCATTTATTAAATTAATTAACCCATTAATCTCTATGGTTGTTTCTAATCGCTCCATTCGCATCGGTTCTCGTAATAGTCAATTAGCATTAGTGCAAACCTACTGGATACAAGAACAACTCCAAGGCCATTATCCTGATCGCCAATTTGATGTAGAAACGATGAGTACCCAAGGAGACAAAATTTTAGATGTTGCCCTGGCTAAAATTGGAGATAAAGGGTTATTTACCAAAGAATTAGAAGTCGCTATGCTACAAAATCAGGTTGATTTTGCAGTGCATTCCCTCAAAGATCTCCCGACCAATTTACCCGATGGGTTAATGCTTGGTTGCGTCACCGAAAGAGTCAACCCGGCTGATGCCTTAGTGGTTAATCAGAAGTATCAAGATAAACAACTTGAAACCCTACCAGAAGGCGCAGTGATTGGGACTTCTTCTTTGCGTCGTTTAGCCCAACTGCGTCATCATTTTCCCCATTTAACCTTCAAAGATGTGCGAGGTAATGTCAATACACGCTTGGCTAAATTAGATGCAGGAGAATACGACGGAATTATTCTCGCGGTGGCAGGACTACAACGCTTGGACATGAGCGATCGTATTCATCAAGTCATTCCTGATGAAATTTCCCTCCATGCAGTGGGACAAGGGGCATTAGGCATTGAATGCCGTACAGGCGACCAAGAGATCTTAGACTTACTCAAATCATTAGAACACGAAGTCACCCGCGATCGCTGTTATGCAGAACGGGCATTTTTGCGAGAGTTGGAAGGGGGATGTCAAGTTCCCATTGGGGTTAACACCAAAATTGAAGGAGATACCCTAAGTTTAACGGGGATGGTAGCAAGTCTTGATGGTCAAAGACTCTTGAAAGATACCATTAGCGGACAGCCAACCGAAGCAGAAAACCTGGGACGAGACTTAGCCGTGCGCCTGAAAAATGCTGGTGCAGGAGAAATATTAGCAGAAATATTTGCTCAAATTGAGCGTGAATAAAAATTATTGGCTTTGTTGAGGGGTAAATTCTTCTAAGACTTCTTTGGCGATCGCCATCGTGAAGCGGATTTGTTCAATTTCTGAAAGCTCTTGCCAATCTCTTTGTTTAACTTGTGTGTCACCTCGCATGGCATGGGCAAAAGGGCGGGCAAACACTTGTAGATCTTCTTCTGTCCAATTTGTCCAGAGGGGTTTGACACACTCGACGAGTTGATCAAGTTGGGAAATATTTTGATTCCTCAATTGCTTAGCTTGGGTAATAATTGTCTCTAAGCGGTTTTTGGACATTAGCTTACCAAATTTTTCTGAGATAGCCTGAGTCAAACTTTTGTTATCACTAGATTCCCAAGACTGATGCAAATGGGAAAAAAAAGTATCCGCTTGTTCAGCAATTTCTGCTTCATCTAAGGCATCAATTAGGGGAAATTCAGTTTCAAGATTATTAAAATAATTTTCGGCTTCAGGATCGCTCGGATCCCAAGGATAAGTTTCTTCAACTTCTAATAAAGCATCCAACAATTCGTCCGTTAAAGATGAGAGAGTTTCTTCCGATATGGGGGAGGACAAGTAATTGAACATTATAGATAACCTTAGTTGTTAGGGAATTGACAGATGGATAAAAATAGCTACACAGCAATAAGTGCTGTTTCCGTAGAAAAGTCTATATTAATTTCAGAATTTCTTCTGGCCTATCGATACTATACCAGTAGAGTTTTCCTGATTTCTAATCAGCGTAGCCAAGATGAGCCAAAAAATGGTAACCTGAACCAAAGAAAAATTATCAGCTAAAATAGAGTCTTTCTCAAAAGATTCGTCTCAATTATTCAACACTGCTAAAAAGATATGTCACAAGGAAAAGGATTTGGGTTTGGGCTAGGCAAAATCAAAGAACTTCAAGAGGCGTTTCAGAAAGCTCAGCAAGTTCAGGCTGGAGCGCAACAACTACAAGAAGAGTTGGAGCAGATGGATATTGAAGGCACTAGCGAAGATGGTTTAGTTAAAGTGGTGATGAGTGGCAACCAAGAACCCCGCGGGGTTGAAATTTCTCCAGACGCTATGACTCAAAGTCCAGAAGCTTTATCTGAGTCTGTGATAGCCGCCATGAAAGATGCTTATGCTAAGTCTACTGAAACGATGAGAGAGAAGATGGAAGCTCTGACAAGTGGCTTAAATCTCCCTGGGATGTAAACCACTAAGTTAATTTCCAACAATTAATTGGCCAACTGTGCATAAAAATTCTGAGTCCACCCTACATATCCATAGAGAGGGTTAAAGACAAGCTTCTTTAACTTTCTATAACTCCAATAGCAATTAATTACGGGAGTAAATTGATATGGCAAAATCAGTGGACAAAGATATCATTGTTGGTGGCGAAGAAGGCGACATTATCTTCGGTAGTCTTAACGCAGACTTGATAGAAACCGGGGACGGCTCTGACCTGATCTTTAGCGGTCCGGGTGACGACACCATCAGTGCAGGGGGTGGCGATGATGCCATCTTCAGCAGTTTCGGTAATGATAAGGTCGATGCAGGAGATGGCGATGATCTCGTCTTCAGCGGTTTCGGCAACGATAAGGTCGATGCAGGAGACGGTGATGATCTCGTCTTCAGTGGTTTCGGTAATGATAACGTCGATGGTGGTGACGGAAACGACGCAATTTTTGGCGGTTTCGGTAACGATAACATTAATGCAGGAGACGGAAACGATTTTGTTAATGGGGGGGCCGGAAACGATACCATCTTAGGGGGTGGTGGCGTAGATATCCTCAATGGCGGCGATGGCGATGACATCATTGATGGTCAAAAAGGCGATGACATTATGAATGGTGGGGCTGGTGATGACCGTCTCATCTGGAATAATGGCGATGGCAGTGACATCCTCGATGGGGGTGAAGGCTTTGATGTCTCAGAAGTCAATGATGCTGCTGCAGATGGCGATGAATTTGTTCTTGGACAAAACGGCGATCGCGCTTTGTTTGAGCGGGTTAATTTAGGACAATTTACCTTAGATGCAGACAATGTCGAATCCTTTGAAATCAATGCCAGTGGGGGAGATGATAGTCTTACCGTCAATGACTTATCGGATACGGATGTCGAAGTGGTCAACTTCTCTGGTGGGGAAGGTAATGATAGTCTCGATGGCAGTGGCACCAGCACCACTTTAATCGCTGATGGTGGGGTTGGTGATGACTTACTCCAAGGGGGAGAAGCAGCCGATACCCTTGATGGCGGTGAGGGAAACGATACCATCCTAGGGGGTGGTGGCGATGATACCCTCAATGGTGGCGATGGCGATGACATCATTGATGGTCAAAAAGGCGATGACATTATGAATGGTGGAGCGGGTGATGACCGTCTCATCTGGAATAATGGCGATGGCAGTGACATCCTCGATGGGGGTGAAGGCTTTGATGTCTCAGAAGTCAATGATGCTGCCGCAGATGGCGATGAATTTGTTCTCGGACAAAACGGCGATCGCGCTCTGTTTGAGCGGGTTAATTTAGGACAATTTACCTTAGATGCAGACAATGTCGAATCCTTTGAAATCAATGCCAGTGGGGGAGATGATAGTCTTACTGTCAATGACTTATCGGATACGGATGTCGAAGTGGTCAACTTCTCTGGTGGGGAAGGTAATGATTTCCTCAACGCTAGTGGCACCAATACTCCTATCGTTGCTGATGGGGGTGTAGGAGATGACATCCTTATTGGGGGTGGTGGAGATGACATCCTCATTGGTGGTGCAGGTAGCGACCTAATTATTGGTGGCCCTGGCAATGACATCCTCATTGGGGGTGATGGTGCAGATGCCTTTGGCTTTGATAATAATGCTGCTTTCAGTCTTGATGGCGTAGGAATGAATCAAATTCAAGATTTCCAAGCCGGAGAAGACCAAATTATTCTTGATAAAACTGTCTTTGAAGCCCTCTCTAGTGGTGCTGGGGAAGGGTTCGAGATCGCTAATGAATTCGCTGTTGTTGCTAATGATGCTGACGCAAATGCTAGCGAGGCTGCCATTCTCTTTAATTCCAGCACTGGAGCCTTAATTTACAACCAAAATGGGGCAGAAGCAGGTTACGGTGATGGCGGTCAATTTGCTGTCCTAGAAGGAGTTGAAAACCTCACTGCCGACGATTTCGCTATCAAAGCGTAAGTAGTTTTTCAATTTAAAGAGTAGACGATTTATCTGTCTGCTCTTTCTTCTGAACCATACAATTAATTGGAGATATGCACCATGTTGAATAAAAAATCTCGCCTCAATTTATCCACTAATCCGAAACAAAACAAATCTCAGTGGTGGATCGGTATTAGTGTGGTTTCTCTCCTTGCCTTAAGTGGCGTTGCTTATGGTGCGTTACAGTGGCAACAAAGTCCCCCCTCACCAGAACCAACGGTTGAAAAGGTAGCAGCTAATTGGCACATTCCCACTGTTCAAACATTAACAGATAATAAGAGCGGGATTTGGTCAGTTGCCCTCAGTCAGGATGGAAAAATTTTGGCCACTGCGGGTCATGATGGACTGATTAAAATCTGGAATATCCAAGAAGGAAAGGTATTACATACTTTGGTCGCACAGAAGCAAGCTGTCTTATCGGTTGCTTTTAGCCCTGATGGTTCTACTTTAGCGAGTAGCGGACAAGATGGCATTATTCGTCTCTGGAACTGGCAAACAGGCGAACTGAGCGGTCAGCTTGTGGGTCATATGAAACCTGTTCGTTCTTTTGCATTTAGTGCAGATGGCCAAACCCTCGTTAGCGGCAGTTGGGATAAGACAATAAAAATTTGGAAGTGGCGTGCAGGAGAACTTCAGCAAACCCTTAAAGGTCATTCCGTTGGGGTATTTGCCGTTGATATTAGTCCTGATGGTCAAACCCTTGCCAGTGTTAGTAAGGATAAAACCATTAAGCTATGGAATGTCATCACTGGGGAATTACAACAAACCCTTACGGGTCATCAAGATTCAGTGAGAACAGTTGCCTTTAGTCCTGATGGCAAGTATGTAGCTACTGGCAGCAATGATAAAACTATCAAATTATGGCAAGTGGCTACTGGAAACCTAATTGAGACATTAACAGGTCATCAGAGTTTAGTGAATTCTGTGTTGTTTACCCCTGATAGTCAAATCTTGATTAGCGCTAGTCAAGATAACACCATTAAGCGTTGGGACTTAAAGAGTATGAAAGCTATTCACACTTTATCTGACCATAGGGCCCCAGTTAATTCTGTTGCTTTGAATGCTAATGGTAATAAGTTAGTCAGTGGCAGTTGGGATAAAACAGTGAAAGTGTGGCAGCCTTTTTGAGATTGAGGAGGACTAAAAAGCTTGGTTAGGGAGGAGTTGGGCTTATTTAAAAACCACTTAGTGGGACTTTCGCTAAATTCATTTTAATCCCTCTATGGTCTTCTTCTATCAGGTTATTGGGGCATTTGACTCATCTTAATTTACTATTATTATTTAACAGCTTTTCCTCTTTGAGCTTCTTTTTGGCTGGAGGATAAGCTTTATCTTTATATGTATTAATAACTCTCGGTTCTTTAGTCTGTCTCCCTTTAGAGTGAATTAAAAATGAAAAACTGGCTCAAACGAAAAATTTCTAGAGTTCCCCCGGATATCCGAGAAAAATTGTATCAAGAGCTATTAGACGATTCTCAGCTAGATACTAATTTTCTCGTCCTAAACTTAAGTTCTTGTATTATTGCGACTTTAGGATTGTTGATTAACAGTACGGCTGTCATTATTGGCGCAATGTTGATTGCTCCTTTAATGTTGCCATTGCGCGGATTATCCCTGGGTGCCTTAGATACCAGTCGTAAGCTCGTACAAACCAGTTTGATGACGCTCATGATTGGAACATTTGTTGCAATTGTTATATCGGGATTGGTAGGAGGAATTTTTGGGCTTCCGACGACCTCTTTTGGCCCCGAAATTTTGGGACGAACTCAACCCAATTTAGCTGATTTAGGAGTGGCCATAGCAGCAGGGGCAATTAGTGGATTTGCTAAAATTCGACGAAAAATCAGTGATGCTTTAGCCGGAACAGCCATTTCCGTAGCTTTAATGCCGCCACTCTGTGTTGTGGGTATTGCGATGTCTCAGCAAGCTTGGGAATTAAGTAGTGGGGCTTTTTTACTATATCTCACCAATCTCTTAGGGATTACCCTCTCTTGCATCATCGTCTTTATTTTAGGTGGATATTATCTCAATTACAGTCAGACAAGTCAAGCCATGGGGGGGATTTTAGCCATGACAGGAATGCTTATTTTTCCCTTGTTTATCAGTTTTGCCGACCTCTTGCGTCAGGAAAGATTGGGTGGAGAGGTTAGGAATATCCTTCAGAGAAGAACAGTAACAGTAGGCCAACAAAGTGAGTTAGTTGACTTCAAGGTTCAATGGCCTAATTTTCCTTGGAGTAAAGAGTCTCCAGTTATCTCGTTAACTGTTCTAGAAAATGCAGAAAATCCTATTACCCCTACACAAGTTCGTTTGGTAGAAAGGCTAATTGAACGGGACTTGGGACGGCGATTTAAAATGGTATTTCGAGTAAGCCAATTACGGGAGGTCAAAGCTGATTATGAAAAACCCTTATCAACGCCTCTATTATTTGGCCCGTCTCTTCCTTCTCCGGCTGATTTTTCTCCTGAACATCAGCCTTCATCTTCTGGTTCATCAGAGTGAGAGGGAATTTCTCTTCTCCTCACAGATCAGCTAACGACCAATTTTTTGAGCTTGGTTAATAAATCCGGCAGTAATATAACGACCAAAATTTTCAATACGATCTTTCTGGCCAACACGATCAGGATTATCAAATACGTTACTGAGACCTGCGATCACAATTGTGATCAATCCCATCAGAATCAGATAATTGCGAATAATTATTATTTTATTAGGATTAGCGGATAACATTGGTATTACCTCAAAGGTCTTGAGGGACAGTTGATAAAATTACTAACAAAAAATTGCTATAGGCCTTAGAGACTTAGGATATTAAGTAAAATCTCAAAGCATTAAAAATCATTCCTTAGCATAACACTTTTGTTACCTTTTCAACTTTAGTATTTACCCAACCTCAGAATCGGCAATCATCCTCTCTTGAAGAAGGCACTGAGGCAGAAGGATTGCATTTAGTAAATTGTCTATGAATAGACTTAACAGCTAATTATTGATAATTAGCTATTAACTCGGTCTCTCTTTCCCCTTCCCCAAACCAGGCACTAAAATTTTTTTATCTCAAACCCAGGTTCTCATACCAAGTCTGGTTATTCAGTTTCTTCAGTGGGTTCAAACACCGGACAATAGCCTTCTGGAGTCACTTTGAATCCATAGAGGGGAGATTGAGAATTCCAGCAACGTTGACCCCGATAATGACGACAGGTTAAACAACAATCTAAATCATTAACCACTTTTTCAGAACGACTCTGAGTTAAAAGTTCTCGTTGAGAAATTCCCCGCAGCACTAATTCATCTCCTTGCCAACGCGCTTCAACTAATCCGGTATCAGCAAAATAACGCCAGTGAGGGTCTTGAAGAATCGATTGGGGCAATGTAATCGTAGTATTGGTTTCTAATTCGTTTAATTCTCCCTCATAACTACTCGGAGAGGGGGCAGCCGGTTGAATAAATTTATCACCAATGGGCAATTCTACCAATTTACCGATAGAGGGTAGATGAAGTTGATAACGATTTTGTAGTTCTTCTAGGCTAGTTAAATCTGTTAAGTTAATGGGAGAACCGTGAACAAAAATAATATGTTGAGGCCGTAAATTGTGGATTAACTGAGTGGTATTACGGCCATCGCTATGTTCAGCCAGTAGATAATATTCAGTGTGGATAGGAAAACGCTTTGTTAAAGCGGCAATTTCAGGGGATTTTGTGGTTTCTCC
>JBCDDV010000042.1:0-10006 GCA_039180145.1 Cyanobacteria bacterium P01_G01_bin.49
CTGTTCAGTCAGTTGATACTGTGGGAGCAGGAGATGGCTTTAATGGGGGAATAGCAGCCGCTTTAGATAAGGGTTTGTCTCTCAAGAAAGCATTAAAATGGGGAACAATTGTGGGAGCGTTAACCACAACAAAAAAAGGCGCACAAACCGCCTTACCTAACTTGAAAATGGTTGAAACTCGTTTAAATAATTGCGAATAGAATCAATATTCTTTAACTAATACTAAATAGCTTCTTTTCTTTTAATCTCCAGAAAAATATAGCATTTTGGAAACCCGTAAGGTACACCATCTAACAGGGTATTTACTAATTTTTCTCGTAAAGCCAAAATTAACCTAAAAATTGCCTTCTCTTAACCTTAGTGTGAAATTCTACTAAATGGTACAAATCTGGCTTTTTAGAAAGCGCAGGAGATGTTACAACCTCCTGCGACTAGGGATGATTTGTGCATTTATCCCTTAATTGACATAATTACAGTTTACTGTTAAAGGCAAGTATTCTGCCACTGATTTTGACTCCCTAGTTCGTCTTTCTAAAAAGTCATTGATATCTTTAACTTGAGAGAAACAATGGCAAAATTAGTCGGCTTTTCTTCTTTACCAGCAGATACCTTTGCCCCTGGGTTACCAGGCGGATCAGGAAATTTCATTGAATCTGACAACCGTGAAACCCCCTTTGAAGAACAGCCTGTTCAAGGGTTTAGTGGGGTACAGTTTGCTGAAGATGGGAATTATTGGTTCTTGTCTGATAATGGATATGGTGCTAAAGACAATAGCGAAGATTATCTGTTACGGGTGTACAAAGTCGATCCCAACTTCCAGATGGTTGAGGGGGGAACAGGGGTTGCTGAATCTTTAGACTTTATACAATTATCTGATCCTAATGATTTAATTGACTTTGACATCGTTCAAGAAGGAACAACAGAACGGCTATTAACGGGGGCAGATTTTGATATTGAATCCCTAGTTATTGGTGAAGACGGTACATTATGGATCGGAGAAGAATTCGGCCCTTATTTATTACATTTTGATGCCGATGGGGCGTTAATTGATGCGCCTATTGTTACCCCTAATTCTATTGAGTTTGATACCTTAAACGGTCAAGAACCTCTGGTTATCGGTCATCGGGGTGCTAGTGGTTCTCGTCCCGAACATACCTTAGAAGCTTACGAGTTAGCCATCGAACAAGGGGCTGATTTTATTGAACCAGACTTAGTTGCTACCAAAGATGGCGTTTTAATTGCCCGTCATGAAAATGCTTTAGCAACGGTTGAACTGGATGAAAATGGGGAAATCGTTTTTGGTGCAGACGGTAATCCCATTGTTACCTCAGAAACCACTAATATTGCTGACCTCGAACAATTCAGCGATCGCTTAGCGGTTAAAAGTATTGATGGTGACCTGATCGGGGGTTGGTTCTCAGAAGACTTGACCTTGGCAGAAATTAAGGAATTACGGGCCCGCGAACGTATTCCTGAAGTGCGTCCTGATAATACTGCCTTTAACGATCAATTTGAAATCCCCACCTTCGCAGAAGTGATTCAATTGGTCAAGCAGGTAGAAGCAGAAACGGGTCAAAAAATTGGGATTTATCCTGAAACTAAGCATCCTACTTACTTCCAAGAAGAAGGAACCCTTATTGATGGGACTTCCATTGATATTAATTTAGGGGCAACGGTAGTTTCTACGTTGGTCGCAGAAGGATTTACTGATCCCGATCGCATCTTTATCCAGTCCTTTGAAGTGGCTAACCTGATCGAATTACAGAATGAGATCCTTCCTGCTTTCTCTGACTTTTTTGGTGAAGAAATTATTGATATTCCCCTAGTTCAACTGTTTGGGGATGTAGAAGATGCCTTTATCAATGAAGTAGGAGGCGGTTTCTCGGTTCCTTATGATATCGTTTACAATTTCGGTCAAGCTGAGTTTGATGCTGAAACTGCGGCTGAAACCTACGGCGACTTAGTCAATATTGTCCCTGACTTTGGTCAAGATCTGACTGGTGATGGTATTGCCGATACCACTTACCAAGATCTCGCCACTCCTGAAATTTTCGACTATTTAGGTGAAGCTTATGCAGAAGGTCTCGGCCCCTGGAAAAATAGCTTTATCCTGCGGGAACCTCTAGATGAACCCGTAGACGGCAATGGAGACGGGGTGGCTGAAATTACCAGTCAACTCACCGGAGAAGTACGTCCCTACATTGACTGGGCCCATAATGCAGGGCTACAAGTTCATCCTTATACCCTACGCAATGAAGAACAGTTCTTAACCTTAAACCCTGATGGAACTCCTCAAACGCCTGAACAAGAATTTGAACAGGTAATTGAATTAGGCGTAGATGGGTTCTTTACCGACTTCCCAGAAACAGGGGCTATAGTAAGGGATCAAATCGCTGCCGATGAAGTGCGATCGCCCGATAATCCTGCTGTCTTAGCAGAGGAAGCAGTCGCTAATTTAAGCCGTTCTCGCGGCTTTGAAGGCATGGGTTACAGTCCTGATGGGTTAACCCTCTATCCTATGTTGGAAGGGTCAGTCACAGGTGATCCTGATAATGCTGTACGCATCTATGAATTTGATGTCACCAGCGAAACCTACGCTGATGAAATTGTTGGCTTCTATGGGTTGGATGATCCTTCCCATGCGATCGGGGATATGACTCCCATTAATGATACGGAATTCATTGTCATTGAACGAGATGGCGGACAAGGAGAAGACGCTTTATTCAAAAAGCTGTTTAAGGTAGATCTTTCCCAAGTAGATGAAACCGGGTTTGTTGAGAAGACAGAGTTAGTGGATCTGTTAGATATTGCCGATCCTAATGACCTTAATAATGATGGCAGTGAGTCCTTTGATTTCCCCTTTGTCACCATCGAAGATGTCTTAGTTCTTGATGAACAAACTCTTTTAGTTGCTAACGACAATAACTATCCCTTCTCTATTGGAAGAGGGCCTGATATTGACAACAACGAGATCATTAAAATCGAGTTACCTGAACCATTAAACCTCGATCCTCGCTTGGGTGAAATGATGGTCGAAGAACCTTCAACCGAGGTTCCGATGAGTGTATCTGGTTCTGAGGGTTCCGATATCTTTGATACGGAAGTCCCTGGCGAGAGTGGATTTATTGGTGATAACCAAAGTCTCTCGACTGGTTCTGGAGATGATGTTGTCGATGTTAGTTTAGCCCCTGGTGGAAACCTCATTGATCTAGGTGACGGCAATGACATTGTATTTGCTGGAACCGACAACACTATCCTTGGCGGATCAGGTGATGACATTCTATTCCTCGGTTCTGCTGGCGGTAATAACACCGTTATCGGGGGATCGGGTTCTGATCAGTTCTGGATCGTCACTGATGAGGAAGACTTACCCGCCATGGCCAATATTATCACTGACTTTACTAGTGGTGAAGATGTCATTGGTTTGGGGTCTACTAGTCTCAGTTTCGGAGATCTGACTTTAACTCAAAATGGCGACGATGCCATCATCAATGGGTTGGGACAAGATTTGGCAATTCTAGGCCAAACACAGGTCACAGACTTGAGTGCTGCTGATTTTGTCTTTGCTTAATTTTTTACCTGGGGGTGGACACTGTCCAAAGTGAGTGAGTTCGACAAAAGGAAATTTCTGAACGATAGACGACTAACAAGAAGTCTTAAACCCTGATTATATCGTTGAGAATAATAACTCCGAACTCCGAACCCCTAACACCGAACTCACGTTGTCCACCCTTTATCAATTTTGAGTCATAACAAAGTTATCAGGAGAAGTAAAAATGTCCTTTACCTTGCAAATTCTTCATGCTTCCGATCAAGAAGCAGGAATTCCAGCCTTAGAAGATGCCATCGGACTTTCAGCAGTCATGAATGGTCTAGAACCCCAGTTTGACAATACTCTTAAACTTTCGTCAGGGGACTTATTCATTTCTGGGCCTTTCTTCAATACTTCCCAAGATATTTATGATAGTTCCTCGGACAACGAACCCGCAGGACAAGCAGGCATTGCCGACATTCTCATTCAAAATGAGTTGGGTTGGGATGCCGCAGCAGTGGGAAATCATGAATTTGATGCTGGGCCTGGCACTTTCTTTGATTTGCTGTCCCCAAACCCCGATATTATTAATGGGGCGAATGGTGGCCAGGGGATTGATGACCAACAAGGATATTTGGGAGCATTATTCCCCTATTTGTCCACTAATTTAGACTACACTGGTGAACCAGATTTACAGTCTTTGGTGGTTCCCGATGGAGAGTCTCCTCAACCCAATAGCCTAGCGGGTAGTGTTGTTGTGGATGTCAATGGGGAAAGTGTTGGCGTAATTGGGGCAGTCACTCCTATTTTGCCTCAAATTGCCAATGTTGGCGGCATTACCATGTTAACTGATACTGGTGCTTCTACGACGGAAGAACAAGCACAAACCATCGCTGATAATGTGCAACCTGTTGTCGATGAGTTAGTGGCCCAAGGCATTAACAAAATTGTTTTGATGACTCATTTACAGCAGTTTGAAATTGAGCAAGCTTTGGCCCCGAAACTACAAAATGTAGACGTTCTCATCGCAGGGGGTTCTCACCGAGTTATGGCTAACGAGGACGATCCTCTGCGAGAAGATGAAACCCAAACCCCTCCCCAATTATTAGAACCCTATCCTCAACAATTCTTAGATGCGGATGGCAACCCCATTTATCTGATTAATACCGATGCTAACTATCGTTACCTCAGTCAGTTGGTGGTGGAATTTGATGAAAATGGAGAGATTACTCAGGTTGGGGATAGCAGTGGAACCTTTGCCACTGATATTGCTGGGGTTGATCGTCTTTATGAGGAAGATATTACCACCTTTGACCAAGTTAAAGCAGTGGCAGATCCCGAATTAGTAGACATCGTTGATGGGGTTGGTGGCTTTATCAATTCCCTTGATGGTGAGATTTATGGCAACACGGCAGTTTATCTGAATGGAATACGGGGGTCAGTTCGTTCTGAGGAAACCAATTTAGGGAATCTGACGGCCGATGCTAACCTCTGGTATACGGAACAATACGGGTTTGATATTGATATCTCGGTCAAAAATGGAGGCGGCATTCGCGATCAAATTGGGGTTTCCTTTATTGAAGGAGGCACTAACGAACTGATTGAATTACCCCCTCAACCTAACTCAGAGGTAGGTAAAGAGGAGGGGGATGTTTCCCGTCTGGATATTTCTAATTCTCTGCGCTTCGATAATTCTATTTCGGTAGTAGATATCTCTGCCGAAGGCATTAAGGATTTAGCTGAACATTTTGTTGCACAATGGACACCAGAAGCAACCCCTGGTCAATTTGGACAAATTGGTGGGTTTACTTTTAGTTTTGATCCCGAGAATACAGCGATCGCCTTTGAACGGGACGCCGATGGGGTGGCAACTGGTGTGGCAACTCCTGGTGAAAGGATTCAAAGTTTAGCGATCATGGGAGACGACGGAACCCAAGAAATTTTGGTACAAGATGGGGAACTCCAGGTTGATCCTACCCAAACTTACAAAATGGCAATTCTCGGTTTCCTCGCTGGGGGTGGGGATGGATATCCAGTCTTCCACTTCCAAAATGAAACTGACCTCTCTGACTCAGATCCTTCAATCATTCCTGATAATGCTCTCAACTTGGCCCAGGGAGGGGAACAGGATGCTTTGGCAGAATTTTTAGCTCAATTTCACCCTGATGCCGCTAGTGCCTTTAATGAGGCAGATACCCCCATTGAAGAGGATACGCGGATTCAAAACCTTAATTTCCGTGAGGACACAGTGATTGATGGCGATGTTGGAGAACCTACACCCGTTCTTAACACTGTCTTCGGAACTCCTGGGGATGATCAGAACTTTATCAGCGATCGCCAAATTTTCTTCGGAGGCAGTGGTAATGACACCGTAGATGCGACTTTTTCTCCTGAAGGAAGCCGCATTGACTTAGGTAGCGGTAATGACGTTGCTTTTGCTGGAACTGATAATCGCATCCTTGCCGGATCGGGTGATGACACTTTATTCATTGGTTCTGGTGGCGGTAATAACATCGTGACTGGGGGATCTGGTTTCGATGAATTCTGGATCATCACTGATGAGGAAAACCTGCCTGATATGGCCAATATTATCACTGACTTTATCAGTGGTGAAGATGTCATTGGTTTGGGGTCTACCAGTCTCAGTTTTGAAGATTTAAGCTTAACTGTGGAAGGAAACAACACCATTATTAATGGCTTAGGTCAAAATTTAGCCATTGTTAATCAAGTAACAAATTTGAGCGAATCTGATTTTGTCTTTGTTTAATTTCTAATAGTAGGGTGGGCAATGCCCATCCTACTTACTTATGACCAAAGATTTTAGATTGCAGATTAAAAAGATAAGCCCTTGTTTCTATCAAATAGTCTATTTTGCCCTAATAACGGTGATTAAATTATGATTCGTTTCGCCACATTTAATGCTTCTCTAAATCGTAATGCTGAAGGTGAATTAATCGCTGATTTAGCCACTCCTAATAATGCCCAAGGACAGACGGTTGCAGAAATTATTCAACGGGTTGATCCTGATGTTATTTTAGTTAATGAATTTAATTTTGATGCCGCTGGTGGTGCGGCACAACTTTATGATAATAATTATCTACAAGTTAGTCAAAATGGAGTAGATCCAGTTAACTATCCTTACTTCTATATTGCCCCTTCTAATACGGGAATTGCTTCGGGATTTGATCTCGATAATAATGGGGAAATTGTCACCACACCAGGGGAACCTGGCTATGGAAATGATGCTTTTGGATTTGGCAATTTTCCCGGACAATTTGGCATGGCTGTCTATTCAAAACATCCCATTGATTTTCATGATGTCAGAACTTTCCAAAACTTTTTGTGGAAGGATATGCCAGGGGCGTTACTTCCCATTGATCCAGACACAGGAGAGTCTTTTTATTCAGACGAAGAGTTAGAAGTATTCCGTCTTTCTTCTAAGAGTCATTGGGATATTCCCTTAAATATTGATGGAGAAACAGTTCACTTTTTAGTTAGTCATCCCACTCCTCCAGTATTTGACGGCGAAGAGGATAGAAATGGTACCAGAAATCATGATGAAATTCGCTTTTGGGCAGATTATATAACCCCCGGAAACAATGGCTATATTTATGATGATCAAGGAAACTTTGGCGGGTTAAAAACAGGAGAAAAATTTATTATTGCTGGTGATCAAAATGCTGATCCCTTTGATGGCGATAGTGTAGACAATGCCATTAACCAATTATTAGATAATCCTAATATTAATACGTCTGTCACACCGAGTAGTGATGGGGGTGTTGATGCTTCAATTCGACAGGGAAATATCAACGATGATCATCTCGGCGATCCTCAGTTTGATACAGCAGATTTTAATGATAATGGGCCAGGTAATTTACGGGTTGATTATGTTTTACCTTCTAATGATTTAGAAATTACCGAGGCAGGAATTTTTTGGCCCACTGAAGATGATCCTTTATTCAATTTAGTCGGAAATTTTGACCCCAATGTTCCCCCCACAGGATTTCCTAGTTCCGATCATCGTCTCGTTTATGCAGATGTCAATATTGAAAATTCAATTATTGATTCAACTCGCAAAACAGTAACAGATTTAGACTTTCTTGGTGATGTTAGTTTTGACACTGGATTTACCTTTGAAGAGACAGAATTTGGTGGGATTTCTGGACTTGCTTACGATCAATTTAATGAGGTTTACTATGGCTTATCGGATGATCGTAGTCAAAATAATGATGCTAGATTCTACAATTTAGATATTGATTTAAGTGATGGTAGTTTAGACGAGGGTGATGTCAATATCGTTGATGTTACCACCTTATTAAATGAGGAAGGAAACCCTTTTCCCGATGGCGGCATCGATCCAGAAGGAATTGCTTTAACTTCTCGCAGTACCTTATTTATTTCTTCTGAAGGAAATGCTAGCGAGTTACTAAATCCTTTCATCAACGAATTCTCTTTAAATGGGGAACAATTTAATACTTTACCTGTTCCCAATAAATTCTTACCAACTGAGGATCAAAGTAGTGGTATTCGTAACAATCAAGCATTTGAAAGCTTAACAATCACTCCTGATGAACAGTTCTTATATACAGCAGTTGAAAATGCTTTATTCCAAGATGGAACTAATTCGACTTTAGAGGATGAAAGTGCGGTTCGTATTCTGCAATATGATTTAAAAACGGGACAACCAGGCAAAGAATTTCTCTATTTTACTGACCCTATTCCTAATGAATCTAATCCCCCAGATGGCTTTGAAGATAATGGGTTAGTTGAGTTGCTTGCCATTGACAATACGGGGACTTTCTTATCCTTAGAACGCTCTTTTGCTGAGGGAGTTGGTAACAATATTCGTCTGTATGAAGTGCGCTTACAGGGTGCCACAGATATTAGTCAGTTTGACAGTTTAGCCGTTGATCCAACTAATCCTAATGATGGACTCTTTGATGTAGATGCTGTGGCAGAAAAACGTCTACTAATTGACTTCGACGAATTAGAAATAACCTTAGATAACAGCGAATCATTAGTCTTTGGCCCAACTTTACCCAATGGTCAGCAGTCTTTGATTGTAGCAAGTGATAATAATTTTAATGATGCTCAAATTACCCAGTTTGCTGCCTTTGGATTGGATATTAATTCTATTCCCTTCGTCACACCAATAATAGAAACGCCTGATGAAATTCGATTTGATGATCCTACCGATTTCAATGCAGTAGAAGGATCAGATTCTGATGATCCAGCTATTTATGTTCATCCGTCAGATGTTGAACAAAGTTTAGTGATTACAACCCTAAAAAATGGCGGATTAGCTGTTTATGATCTTGATGGTCAAGAAGTCCAAAAAATTTCTCCCGAAAACATCCGTTATAACAATGTGGATCTGGTTTATGGGTTTGATTTAGAGGGGGAAAATATTGACATCGCAGTGGTAAGCGATCGCGCCAATGATACCTTAGCAATCTTTCAAATTGATCCAGCAACACAACAGTTAACGGATATTACTTCTACTGATATTTTAGACAGCATTTTTGGGGTGGATGATGGAGAAGCAACAGCCTATGGGTTAGCCACTTATACCAGTCCCGTAACAGGAAAAGTTTATACCTTTGTTTCTCAAGCAGATGGGGATCAAATTGCTCAATTAGAATTAACAACGGATGGAGAAAATAAGGTCACTGCCGAAATAGTTCGTACCCTATCTGTTCCCATTCCTCCGGATGGAGAAACCGAAGATGCACAAGTCGAAGGAATGGTAGTAGATCGAGAAACAGGGTTTCTTTATGTGGGACAAGAAGAGTTTGGAATTTGGAAATTTTCTGCTGAACCTGATGGTAGTAATACGGGAACCATTGTTGATACAGTCAATGATATTAATCCTAATAGTAACTTAACCGCCGATGTGGAAGGATTAACCATTTATTATGGAGAAGATGGCAACGGATATTTATTAGCGTCAAGTCAAGGCGATAGTTCTTTTGCTGCTTATGATCGCGGGGGAAGTAATTCGTATTTAGGCAGCTTTGTGGTCGGAGAAGATCCCAATCCCCCCCTACCCCCCCTTAATAAGGGGGGAATAGATGGCGTAGAAGAATCGGATGGGGCCGACATTATTAATGTTCCCTTGGGTGATAAATTTCCCAACGGACTTTTAGTGGTTCATGATGGATCAAATGAAGAGGCAACTGTCTTTCAAGACCCCGAAGATGGAGAAATTCAAAACTTTAATACCAACTTCAAATATATCGATTTAGAAGACTTATCAGATACCTTACCTATCTTCCAACTCGATCCTGGCAGTTACGATCCCCGTAACCCGACTCCTAATTCCTTAATTAATGGCATTGCTAGTGGAGATACCACCCAAGATAGTACCGTATTATGGGCCCGCAGTACCTTCACCGGAGAGATTATCTTTGAATACTCTACGGATGCAGACTTTGGATCTATCCTGGGATCAGTAACAGCAAGGGTTTCTGTTCC
>JBCDDV010000043.1:0-9940 GCA_039180145.1 Cyanobacteria bacterium P01_G01_bin.49
AATACGGTAGTAGATGGTTGATTAATTCCCATATTTTTAAGGGTTCTCTGAAAATATAAAATATTTTTTTCAAGGGCAATTTCATTAGATTTAGGACTGCCACCACCACCTACTACCAAAAAGTCTGGTTCTGTTGATTTTGGTTCACAGAGTTCTCTGGATTTTCCAGAAGTTGTTTCAAAGAAGTTGCTAACTAAAGACTCTTGGATTGGTTTATTTTTGTTTTTTTGCTTATCAATTTGCAAGAGTTCGAGAAACCATCCTGTAAAAGATTGTTCCCAGCTAGGTTGACGAGAAGATGACTTTTCTAATAACCCGATTAAGCTTAATGCTAAGATGGAAATAATAATTTTTTGATAAGCTTTCGTCATAATAATCTTTAATTCAAATAATTAGGTAAATTCTCTAGGATTTCCTTGATTTTAACTTCTTGGACACGCTCAATAGCATTGTGTAAACTTACCCACTCTCGTTGCCGAAAAGACGCTTCTAACCAATCAATATATAAACTTTCAACAGCTAATAAAAAAATTTGTACTCGACAAGTTCTACCCCATTTTTGATAAGTATAAGTTCCCATCAATGGCTGCTCAACTTTACCCTTAATCCCAGCTTCTTCTAATGCTTCTTGCGCTGCTGAAGCTTGTGGAGTCATGTCTGGTTCTATAAGACCTTTAGGAATTATCCACCGTTTCTTTTTTCGAGTCGTAATCAGCAATATCTGAAGCTGGCCCTGATGAAAGCGGTAGGGAATAACGGCTGATTGTTCAATGTAAGTGTTAGCTTGAGAATTCACGGCAATAGATAACCCTTATTTTAAAAGAGCTTAGAGATTAATTTATTTTTCAATATACTAAAAGCTAGCTAAAGCCATTTGCCATTAATTAGAATTCTTGTACTAGAAAACCTAGTCGTCTCTCCATTCTTCCTTACTTAATAAGTCAATAATCGGATCTCTCAAGAGGAAATCATATCTTTCTAGCTCACATTCTACGTCAGGCCATTCACGGGCCGGAATATACTGACAGAGAGTATAAATTGGCTGTTTCCGATGAAGTCTTTGGCGACGGACTAATTGAGCCGCCTCTTTTTTAATGACTTCAATTGTATATTTCGTGGGGGATTGAATGGCTTTGAGCATAGTTAACCTCCTCGCCAGATTCAGATAAATGTGACGCTTAGAACAACCCTTCATTATTATCTGTCATTACGTAACATAGTCCAAGGGTTATAAAACAAATTGTAATGTTATTTGATTAGCTTACTTTATCTAACTTATGCTATATTGTATGATAGTAAAGTCATGGCGAGCGTAGCCAAGTGGTTAAGGCAGTGGATTGTGGTTCCGCCATTCGTGGGTTCGAGTCCCATCGTTCGCCCTAAATTAGTTTTCAAATAGCTGCTACTTGATTAAGCAGAGCCTGTAACTCTTCCCCTTCAATCACTTCAGTCATAAGTAATTTTTGAGCAATCTCTTCTAACAAGTCACGGTTGTGATTAAGAATCTTCAACGCTTGCTGGTGTCCAGCATCAACAATTTGTTTAACTTCCTCATCAATAGCCTTCGCGGTTTCCTCGCTTACCAGACGACGAGGATTAACTCCACTACCCCCCAAAAAATTAGCGGGTTGGCGTTTCTCGTAGGCTAAAGGGCCCAAAACCTTGCTCATACCATAGGTTGTTACCATCCGTTCTGCGATATCCGTTGCCCGTCGTAAATCATCCGATGCCCCGTTAGTCACACTGCCAAAAACAATCTCTTCTGCACCCCTTCCCCCTAGCAACATGGCAATTTGTTGACGAAACTCTGTGTCACTCATTAAAAAACGGTCTTCGGTGGGCATTTTCAGGGTATAACCTAGGGCAGATAAACCTCGTGGCACAATTGAAATTTTAGACACTTTACCGCCACCAGGCATCACAGCCCCGACTAAAGCGTGGCCAACTTCATGATAAGCGACAATTTTTTTCTCAAAATCCCCTAAAACACGGCTTTTCTTTTCTAATCCTGCTACTACTCGTTCGATCGCCTCCTTAAAATCGGCTTGAGTTACGTATTCTCGTTGGTTTCTCGCCGCTAAAAGGGCAGCTTCATTGACGAGATTAGCTAAATCTGCGCCCGCAAAACCGGGAGTATGAGTGGCAATATCTTTGAGGTTGACCTCTGAATCAATGGAAACTCGTTGGGCATAAATTTCCAAAATAGCCAGTCTTCCTGCGAGATCGGGTCTATCAACTAAAACTTGACGATCAAAGCGCCCCGGACGTAACAAAGCCGGATCGAGGGTTTCAGGACGGTTAGTAGCAGCTAAAACGATGACAGTCGCATCTCCCACAGAAAACCCATCCATATCAGTTAATAACTGATTAAGGGTTTGTTCTCGTTCATCATTATTACCGCTTAATCCATTGCCCCCACTGCGGGACTTGCCGATGGCATCTAATTCATCAATGAAAATAATACAGGGGGCTTGTTTTGTCGCTTCTTCAAACAGATCACGGACTCTAGCTGCCCCAGTTCCGACGAATAGTTCAACAAATTCTGACGCAGAGATACTAAAGAAGGTAACTCCTGCTTCTCCTGCCACAGCTTTAGCAAGCAGGGTTTTTCCCGTTCCTGGCGGCCCGACTAAAAGAACCCCTTTAGGAATTCTCGCCCCAATCCGGCTAAAACGGTCAGGATTTTTGAGAAATTCGACAATTTCCACTAATTCTGTCTTGGCTTCTTCTGCCCCAGCTACATCAGCAAAGGTAATTCTTGCAGTTTCTCCTTCGACATAAACTTTGGCTTTACTTTTGCTAAATGCTAACGATCCTCGATCTTCATTACGATAAAGAAGAAATTGCATCGCCAACACTAAAATAATGGGAGGAACGATCCAAGCCAATAAAGTACTCACCCAACTATTTTTAGGGGGCGGGGCTGCTTCAAAAATTATGCCTTTTTCTTTGAGTAAAGTTGGCAAATTGGGGTCATTGAGGGGAATTGTGGCTAACACTTCTCCAGGGTTAGCTGAAGAGGTTGATTGACTAGGGGTTGAAGGGGTTAACCCATGAAAGGGGTTACTAGAGTTATCTGAACCATCTAAAGGTGTATCTGGTAACTGTAGCAAATCTTCAGAGGGAGAGGGTAGAGATAGAGACTTGAGTTGATATAAGATTAATCGATTACCAATTTTGACTCTGGTGACTTTGCCTTCTTCAACTTTTTCTAGAAATTCGCTGTAGGGTTGAATGGCAACTTCTTCAGGAGAACGGTTGATATAGGAATAAATTAAATAGATGAAGAGTAGGACACCAGCCCCCATTAATAATAGACTACTGACAGGAGGAAGACGGAGGAATCGAGAGTTATTTTTTAGTCCCATCGCTATTAGCTACCTTTCCCGAAGGACGTTACTTATTCTAGGGTAGCAGGAGAAGCCTCTCAGTAGCGGCAACTTTAGATTACTTCGTGAGACAAAAAAGGTGGGTATTCCCACCTTAAAAATACTAACGATTGACTAAAAAGATCCTCTTAAGATTGCTTTAAAGACTCAGTTTCTGCAACAATTTTTGGATTATTAGACTTCAAAAAGACATACAAGTTAGGAATCATATATCCTTTTCGCTCAAATCGAACCATTTTGGTTTCTTGAACACCATAACGTTCGTTAATTTCACTTAGTGCTTGGTATAGTGATTGTCCTGATGAATCTCCCTGAATGTTAGGATCAGGATGGAAAAAATAGCCATAGTTGGGTTCAACAATGGCCATGTTGCCCTGAGGATTCAGCTTAATAAAATACCCCTGAGCGATAAATTATTTTTTGAAGCAAACTAAGGTTAATGAAGCCCGGATTTACTCCTGAGTTTTATGAGTGTCCCTTCTGTAGTTACTTGGGTTTATTCAAGTGGTATGACTATCGATTTTGGAATGACTCGCTTTATCTATTCTTGATTTGTCCCGGCTGCCATCGAGTCTCAGCTACCCGCGATGGAGCTGCTTTGATCAAACCTCTTCACCTTCCCTTCACTCCCATCGGACTAGACCTTATGAAAAACGATCACGCTACTTTTATTACCATCGATGATCTAAAAGACATTGACACAGAAACAAAAAAAGCTCGTCATTATGCCGATCGCGTCATTGAGCAAAATCTAAGTGATGATCAGATAGGAACTTATTGGCACTTAATTGGAGACTGTCTCCAAAACATTGAGCGCATAGTACGAACGTATTTACCGTCACGGTTAGAGTGAGGAGTGATTATGAGTGACGACATTCTTATAACACGACCGACATCCCAATTGAGTGAGCTTGACCTTAAAAAGTTTGTGACTCTAGCAGAAGATTGGTGTAGTTATCAAGGAGCTACTTGGGTAGAGAATGATGATAACATCCTTGATTATGACTTTTTTGTTAGAAATATTTTTCAGGACAAAACGACTAACGAAGTTAAGGCTAGCGTGTTTATTTATACATACCTAAAAAATCCTGATCTAGCAGAATTCGATAATCATTTTTTTCTTCTTGAGTTTTGGGAAAATAATATAACAGAAAGCTGGTCAGTGAGTGAATTAGATAACTGGGTAAGGATAATTGATCGTCGTGAACCAATCTGGCAATCTGATAAAATACCAAACTGGTTAAGTCCTAAAAAAGATAAAATTGTATCCGATTTCCTGTTTACTTCTTAGGCACTAATTGCCCTAAGTATCCCCCTAACCCAACCTGACACAAGTCTGCCAGGAAAGGTCGATACTCAGAATCGGCGATCGCCAACCCCACTGAGCCAAAAACCAAGGTCAACACCACAATAGAGCGAACGCTGAAATTATGAATCAGCCAATTATTCATGAGTATCCTGTCCGGCTAGCGTTTGGGTATTGATTTTGATTCTAAAAGTGCTTTTCTTCTGTAACCAGGTCTGAACATCATACAAGTCACGCCTTGCCGACTCATAGCTTTCTCTGAGTTTGTTGTATTCTGATGCCCACTGTAGTTGTAGACTTTTCTGGTTAGCAAGGTCGGCTTGCTCTTTGAGAACCACTTGATTTTTGTATTCTTTAAGTAAGTCCGAAAGGCGATCGCACTCACGGGTCAAGCGATCGTTTAAATTGTTCTCAACTTGAATGATGCGAATCTCCATTCGTGACTTAATCTGTGCCACCTGCCAGATGCCACCAAGCAAGGTCATTCCCCCAACAAGTAGGGCTAAAATATTCAGTAAGTCAACGGTCATGATTACGCTAAACAGAAAGATTAGAGATATTCGTAAATAAGTAAAGTCACGTCGGGGATACGACGATAAGCTAAAAATCTCAGTTGAAATCCTCCAATCAAATCTTGATTAAAGGTAATAAGCTGCAATCCCCGCCATATCCTTCTTCCACTCGTCACAATATTGCTACCACTACCTAAACTTGACCTTTGAATTCTCAAAATTCTCCCAACAGCACTACCACTATATTGCGCCTGGATAACCGCTTGTGTAGCCAGAATGGGTGAATTAAAAGTTTGAGGGGGAAAGGCTTCAGGAATACGACTTGCACTTTGAGTTTTGGGGTCAAAAGGGGCCCTTAATGAAAGCGTGACTCGCAGCCGCCACCGCTCATTATCTTGTAAATTAATGGGCGTGTTTTCGGGAATAATCGGAAAAGTCATGTCCTAATCCTTGTTGATCTAGGTTTTCTTCTACCTGTTGAAACAACTCAATTGGGCAAATACCGCATTCAAACAAAATGTCTTCTAGCTCATCTTCATAAAGCAAATTTGCTACATATTCGTCTATGGACTTTTGTGCAAAGGTGGCTAAGTGCATCATATGGTCTAGTTCCTCTGGGCAACAGTTTTGCCCAGGAATTACCAATAACTGCGCTGCATCCATTAGATTCTACGGAAACGCTCAGGCGTAAACGACGCTGAAGCCTTAATGTTGTCAGCTTGAGTAAGGGCCGCAGTGATAGTTGATGCTTGATCTGTTTGCCTTACCGTTCCAGTTCTACCAAAAGGGACAACGTACGAATCATTGGTAGCAGATTTCTTGTACTTCTGACCAGTAATTTTAGAGAATTCGTCAGTTTTATTGCCACCTTTTTGACGAATAATAGCTCTAGCAGGCTCGAAGCTTAGATTAACTAGAATATTTTCAGGAGCCACTGTTCCTGCTGCGTGGTTAAACACGCTAGTATTACCGACTAGAGTGCTTAATTTATCTTGTACCCGTTGAGACATGGTTACTTGATACTGTTGCCCTGTACTTAGATCTTTGCCGAATGGCAGTATGTACTTTAGCACTTCTCCTTTTGGAAGAGACTCAGGATCTCGCACATATTCAGGTTTGATTTTACCCGCTTTGTATTGAGCGTATCTATCTAGAGGCGAATTGGCTGCTGCTGCACCACCGCTGATGCTAGCAGCGAATTTGTATCTTTTCCATCGTCTTGCCATATAATCAAATTCCTCTTTATTGGTAAGTGTTATCATCTTAGCCTGATAGTTCAGACCGATAAGCCCTTTGTGAACCCCCATGGGGTTCTGACAGAGGGGAGTAAGATCCTAGGCTCGCTCTAGGGCATCACGGAAGCGAAAAACACGGTCACACAAGACAACGGGTTTTTGGCGACCCCATAGATGCAAAAGAGCATATTGAAATCTCACATGACCGACGGGCCGTTTACGCGGTTGACGAATTACCTGGCGCAAGATAGTTGCTCTTGGGGGAATAGTCGGAAAGGCTGATGAGGGTTCTTGATTTTCGTTGACAGTAGAATGCGCCCAATCAGGGGTATGATTTTGAATGGCCAATATTTTTTTGATAACCTCGCGTCCTTCTGACACCGAGTAAGCGTAAATTTGCAATCCATAGCCTTGTTGGGGATTATTGTAGCTTACTAAGGTTTTGCCTTTATGAAATTGGTAGCCGTTATTTGGAAGAAACTCACGAGCTACGGCCCGAGCTAAATCATTAATTTTGATATTGGTGATGGTTTCGCTAGATTCATCCATTAAGCGACAGGTTAATTCGGCGGTAAGAGGTCGATAGTCAGAGTCAACATCTTGGGCATCTTCTTTGAAAAAGAGCTTGATTTGAGGTCTAAACCGCCTTCTTTCTTGATAATTTCCCACAGGCACCCCATACACTGCCGTATTAAAGTCCTCTCCGGCTCTAACAGTGATGTGATAGAACAAATACCTATGTATTGCTTGCGGTAAGGTATCTTTGTCCTGCATTAAACAAGCACTTCTTAAAGAGCCGCGCGGTGTAGAAATGTCTAAGACATCATCAGCTAAGTTGGTGTCCCTAAAATACTCTCTAACTTGCCTGTTATGAACTTTTTTAAGGGTATCTTTAAAGTGTTTGATGGTGTTAAAGTTATTGGGAACTGGCATTATGTATTTTCCTCCTGGGGTTTGGCTAAATCATTAAGGTCTATGTCTGGGGACAATGAATCGAATTCGCTTTCTTCTTCTTCAGTCGCTTTTTGATTGACCCGCTCTGTTGCTAGTTGACGTAGATTCTCTACCTCTTTTTGGGTCTCTCCCCATGACTCTTGTATCTCAATCGTGTTTTCTGTGACTTCTGTTAAATTTGAGGTAATGTCTTCAGCCGTTGATAAACCATTGATAAAGCGTCCCATTACCCCTAATCTACGAACACGGAAATTAATTTTTTCGTCAAACCAGTCGTAACTATCTTGCAGTACAGTAGCTGAACGTTTTAGAGCGTTGCCCATTTTACCCGTGTACTCTCCGAGTACCTCCATGCCTTCAGTTAACCCAAACAGCATATTAGTCAAACCGTCATAAATTCTCATCGTTGATTGATAGATGGCACTTGCTTTCTTCCAAGAATCAATGGCTCCTGTATATAATTTTTGCCCCATGATAGTGACAAAGAAACTCTCAATAGATCCGCCTATCATCTCGTTAATATTAATGGGCGTGTCATCTTCATCTTTGATACCGATTGCCTGTAATCCTGAGTTAATGAAGTAACTTACCGTTTCTGCTAGACTTCTAGATAGCATGGCTGCATTATGCAGTAAAAGCATGGTATTGAGGACATTCATGACTCTATCAAGTCTGAGCGATCGGCTAAATCTTCCTAGCCAGCCGGACAAACCGCCCGGCACTTGATCACCCAATTTGGTGTTGATAACAGCAAGTAAACCTAGGTCTGCTGCTTGTCCTGCGTTGTTTAATGATTGCTGAATGGACTGGGTACTAGCGTTAATTTGTCCTGAACAACCACAGCCGCCCGTGCCAAAGGGTGTTTGTTTCACAGGAGGTTCGGGACTCGGTTGATTTTGTGGTGGGGCTTTGGGTGTTTGGTTTACTGCTGCTGGTGGGGCAATAACAGGGGGTTTTAATAAAGATTCAATCGGTGTCTTTGGCTTCTCCTCAGTAAAGTCTAAGTTAGGCTCAGGATTTGGACTAGGCTTGGTTGTCGGTGCAGGTGCTGGATTTAGACTCGTTCCACCTTTGGTGGTTTCACTAGGGCTGTTAGTCGTAGTCGTTCCTGAGCTTACCGGGTTAGGAACTCCTACAGGACTACCTGTTCCTGTTGGTTGGTAGAACGGAGGATTATTTCCTCTCGGTGTTGGCGGTGGTGTGGGGACGGGTACTCCTACAGGGATGTAAAAGGGCTTTACTACAGGGGGTGGGATTATATCTGGCGGCGGCGCTTTCGGCTCTTCTCCAGGAGGTTTCGGTGTCGAAATTGGGGGCGGGGCTGCTGGTGTCGGAGCGATAGGAGTTGGAGACGGCGCAATGGGCGCGCCTATTGATATCGGGGTAGCCGCTGGTGCTTGAAAGGGATTAGCCCCACCACCTAGAGTTACAGTTCCTGTTAAGGTCGGTGGTCTGTATCCAATAGCCGGAGAACTACCGCCCTCATCAATATCACCTTGTTGGCTAGTGCCGTCCATGCGAATAAGATATTCAAACTTTCCATTCCGCATATTGTGACCACGGTAAGCAGCAGTGAAAATTCTATATTCAGCAGTGCCACCATTTTGGTCTTGATAATTTACAGCAATATAGCCTCTCCCTGAGTCAGGAAAGACTGTTACTACTCCTAAGATA
The DNA here is from genome assembly GCA_039180145.1 of Cyanobacteria bacterium P01_G01_bin.49. Taxonomy (GTDB): domain Bacteria; phylum Cyanobacteriota; class Cyanobacteriia; order Cyanobacteriales; family Microcystaceae; genus JBCDDV01. The sequence continues at coordinate 9,071 of JBCDDV010000043.1, forward strand.
GGGCCTGTTAGTTGATGCTCTGAACTAAGCCTTTCCTGAAAAAAAGAGTCACCTTGATAGTAATCCCAACGAACCTTAAATCTGTAAGTAGCGGTAGAGACTTGTCCCCCTTCAAACTCCCGCTCACCAGGGTCTCCAGCATCTACAACATCCTCTAGCCCTGCTTCCCTTAAGTGCTTACGCACAGAAGCAAGGTCAGATTTAGCAGCAGGCGGCGTAAGGATTATCTCATTAACTATCCAGTTAGCTATACCCCCAGTAATTCCCCCAAAGAAGGGACTTTTGAACCATTTGGGTGTACCGCCCATAAACTTGACGATATTATTAGCCCCGGCCCCTGGTATCTTTGTCTTAGGAACTTTGTTGATGATTCTCTGAGTATTAGAGTTGGCTAACCCTACTTCTTGAGCAAAGGGTCTGGGCCCATTAACGTATCGTATTGGTTGAACCATTATGCCGCCGCCTTGAATCGAGAGGGAATATCAACATTTTTTACCTCTTGGGCATACGTCCAAAGAGGGCTATCAGGGGTTGTATATTCCGGGTTTAAAGGCACTGCGAATCTTCCCACATAGAAATCTCTGCCATCCTCAGTCCGAATAATCCCCGCATCAGCTATCTTTTCGGTCACGGTAGAAGTTACGAGATACGAATCATTGGGATGAATGGTTGTGGCAATTACAGATAGATAAACCATTAATTGCTCAATGGTGGTAAAGCCTTCAGGTAAGTCAGTGTTACTTAGTAAACTCATAATAATTACCTCCTATTTCTTATTAGAATACTCTTAAAAATTGGGATAATCAATATTATTAAACTTCGGTTTTTAGACAAATTGAGAAGATTTCATGAAATCCTGTGCTATCCTAT
>JBCDDV010000044.1:0-9898 GCA_039180145.1 Cyanobacteria bacterium P01_G01_bin.49
AATAATTGAACTAATTGAGGATGAAAGTCCCCTTGATCGTAGTTTTCACTACGTTTATTATAAAGATTAGCAAGGGCTTTTTGATAATTATTTAGAATTAAAGAATCTTCAATTTGCATAATAAGACCACCTAAATTTTATTGATGTTTTAATAAATAAATAGATTGCCCTTTAATATATTCTACAGGATACTGCCCATTAAATAAAAAAGGGACAAAATTAGACTTGTCCCTAATCAGAATATCAACGACCTAAATAGCCTTTAATAATATCAACTAAGCTAGTTCCTCCCCAAATTACTGCCATAATAATTGAACTTGAAAGTATAACTGCCATTAAACAAATAACTAAGCCACCGAGACTAATAAACCCGTCATCTTCTTGTAAGCCAAACGCTGTGACAAAAATCCCGATCGCAGGTAAAGTATTGGTTCCGGGAATGGGAATCATCATAGAAATTGCCATTAAAGCGATCGCGACACCGATAGTAACTCGACCGGCAAAACTGGTACAAATATAAGTCATTCGAGGACGAGCTAAAGCCTCAATTCTTTTTAACCAAGGGTTTCCTTTTTTCAAAAAAGCTTGCACTGTTTTCAGCTTCATTGAACCGTTCATCATCTTATCAGGAAGCCAAGGAATTTTTGCGCCTGCAATCAATTGAATGGCTAATAAAAACATCAATATACCAAAGGGAATTGAATAACCAGGCGCAGGAACTGGCAACGCTGATGGGAGAGCCAAAATGATGAATAAAAACCCGAAAATTCTTTCTCCTGCTAATTCGAGAATATCGACTAACTTAACATCAGTAGATCGTTCTTCTTCAAAAAAATACCGTTCTAATTCAACTGAAAGCTTAGCCATAGCAAGTTAACCAAAGATTAAAAGTCAAAATTAAAAATAGATAAAAAAAGGGGCGGATTAAACCGCCCAAAGAAACTTAAGTTCCGGTAGTCCAAGAGTTAATGTATTCCTCTTGTTCAGGGGTCAAAGTATCAATACTAATACCCATTGCTTTGAGCTTTAAGCTGGCAATTTCTTGGTCAACTTCTTTGGGAATATTGTACATTCCAGGCTCTAATTTACCTTTGTTGGCCACCAAGTATTCACAAGCCAAAGCTTGGTTGGCAAAACTCATATCCATTACCGCACTGGGATGACCTTCAGCAGCCGCTAGGTTGATTAAACGGCCTTCTCCAAGCACAACAATGGCTTTGCCGTTAGGCATGGTATATTTTTGAGTAAAGTTACGAACCTCTTTAACATTAGTCGCTTTTGCCCCTAAAGATTTGAGGTCAATTTCAATGTCAAAATGGCCTGAATTACAAACCATCGCCCCGTCTTTCATGGCCTCAAAATGTTCTGCGCGGATCACGTGCTTATTACCTGTTACCGTAACAAAGAGATCTCCGTAGGTAGCTGCTTCGGCCATCGGCATGACACGGAAACCATCCATCGCCGCTTCAATCGCTCTGACAGGGTCAATTTCCGTAACCACTACATTAGCACCAAGGCCACGAGAGCGCATGGCAACCCCTTTACCACACCAACCGTAACCAGCGACAACAACCACTTTCCCGGCCAATAGGACGTTAGTAGCGCGAATAATTCCGTCTAAAGTAGATTGTCCTGTTCCATAGCGGTTATCAAAGAAATGCTTAGTATCAGCATCATTAACATTCATGGCTGGGAAGGTGAGAACCCCATCTTTGAGCATGGCGACAAGGCGCACAATACCAGTGGTGGTTTCTTCTGTCGTACCAATAATATCGCTGAGTTGATGCTGACGTTCTTTAATTAACGTAGCGACGACATCACTGCCATCATCAATAATAATATTAGGTCTGTGATCAAGTGCGGTTTGGACGTGGCGGTGATAGGTTTCGTTGTCTTCCCCTTTGATAGCATAAACAGGGATTTCATAGTCAGCCACCAAGCAAGCGGCTACATCATCTTGAGTCGAGAGAGGGTTACTGGCAATGAGTAGCGCATCGGCCCCCCCAGCTTTTAAGGCGATCGCGAGATTGGCAGTTTCAGTGGTTACGTGGCAGCAAGCTGCAATGCGAATTCCGGCTAAAGGCTTGTCTTTAGCAAAACGCTCTTGAATTTGACGCACCACAGGCATTTCACGAGCAGCCCATTCAATGCGTTGTTTTCCCTGAGATGCTAGATTTATATCTTTGATATCGTATTTTTGTTTGGCAGGAGTTGCAACCATAAGAATTCGCTTTCCTCGGCAAGACTAATGTATCAACAGGCCAGTTTAACTTAAGTTTAGATTTTTTTTAAGCAACCCACTGATGTTGAGCAAAACGAATGGAAAAAGTTACTAATAAAACACTAAAAAAGCCAAGGATAAAATACCCCCAACGAGGATGACGAGAGAGTAAAATTCCTAGGGCGAGACTTAGGGAAATAATACCGTAAGCTAACCGATTCAGAGATAATGTACCACCAGAAGCTAACAGTAATCCTAACGCAGAAAAGCCGTACAAAGAAGCCACTAAACTGAGTTGATGCCGTAGATGCCAGAGTAAGTAAATGCCACCTAACACAGAGAGGGTATTAAGAAGAGGATCACCCACTAATAGCCAAAGGAGAACTCCTAAACTACAGAAACTATAATCAAACCAGGCTTGAGGGAGACGGCGACGATAATAGGATAGTGTTACGGCGATCGCCATAATTAAGATAAATAATAAGGGATGCCAAAAATTCTCAAGGGTTCCTTGTTCCCAGTTACCAATGCCGATAGTAATTTCCCCTAGCATTTTTCCCCAACCTTCCCAGTCAATTCCCTGTTTTCGTTGCCATTGGGTATGCTGCACCGTAATGAATGCCAAGGGATCATTAAACTGTAGCCAGCAATAAGCACTGTATAGTAGGGTTCCCCCTAAACTGAGAAAACTAGTGACATAAGCGACAGCAGGTAACCGTTTACGCCAAGCAGTTAACAAAAAAGCCGGAATTAATGCCAGTCCGGTGATACGGGTTGCTGTGGCTAAGATTCCCCAAACAGACGCTTGTAAATATTGTTGACGATCATAGCTAGATAAGGCGGCGGTACTACACAACAAAAAGAGTCCCTCTGTGTAGACAACCGTTCCAAAAATTGAGAGGGGAGACCAAGCTAAGATAGCTGTTGCCCATTTTGCGGCTAAAATACCGTTGGTTTTTTTGACCCAATAGTAGAGGATGAATAAACTCCCCAAAAAAGCACTATTGTTGATTAATGTGCCGACTATTTCTGCCGAAAATCCCCAAGTCATCCCTAAACGAATTAGGAGGGGAAATAGGGGAAAAAATGCCACATTAGCTCCTGGTGTTGCCCCTAAACCATCATAATTAGTGGCGGCAATTTGTTGATAAAAACTACTATCCCAAGCAGAAAAGACTTCCCAGCCAAATTCTGCTTGAATTCCCCCAGAAGGAGGTGACAATAAAGGTGCAATTCCCAACAAGGCAATCACGATCAGTCCTCGACTGAGTAACCCCATTGTCAGAATAAAGCCAATTTCCGTTTGGTAAAGTTTCCAGAAATAATGCCGCATCAGTTTCGTTAACTTGAAATGGCTAACAAGGTCACTGCGTTGAGATAGGCACGAAACTCTGAAATTTGACCATTTTTTAGGGTAAACAGATGAATCCAATCATCCTCAAAACGATAGTCAGTTAATTTTGAGGTGTATTCTCCCTTCCCTAAAACCACAACTTGATGCTCACCTTGAGGCAGTAGTGTTTCGGGGAACCAGTTTCTTTGTAAGACTCGATCAGCAACGTCAAAAAAGTCAATAATTTCTTGAACCCCTTGAAGACGCTTTGCTTCAACCCCTTGGTTGAGCGTTAGTCCGTACCATTGAATATCTTCTGTGAGAAATGGACTGATCAGGGTGCGATCGCTTTGTTCGATGGCCTGATAAAGTTGTTTGACGATCGCTACGTTTTCGCTTGCACTCACAATTCTCACCTCTTGAGGGATATTTCTGACAACAAATATTACAGCTTTGACTATATTAATATGCTTTTAGATCTTGCTGCTTTGTTATCAATGGAGTGCCTAACTTTACAGGGTAAAAGTCTAGGACTTGTCTGCAAAGTCATTAATTTTGCAGGAGATCTAAAGACCTAAGTGTTGAACCAAGCGATCAACCTCGAAAACTTCTGTCATTAATTCTTGGATACAAGTGACTTTAATTTTTTCTTGTAGCCGGACTTTCCCAAATGCCTGATCGACAATTTCAACAGTTCCTAGAGTATCAAGATCTACAGAAAGAATAGGCACTTCTAAATCTTCGGCCCGACTGATAATTAGGGGTTGAGGAGCCATATGTCCTGTTAAAATTAGACAACTGGTAGAGGTTTCTAAAGCGGCTAATTGTAAGTCTGTGCGATCGCCTCCGGTGACCACTGCTTTATTTTGTCCTTGACGGAAATATTCTAAAGCAGAGTTAACATTCATCGCGCCAATTGTCAGACTTTCCACCATTAAATCTAAGCGATCGCTTCGACATAATACTTGAGCTTTCAACTGATGAGCAATTTCTCGGACGCTGACACTACGGAGTAAACGACTTGATGGTAATAGTCCTAAAACCGAAACTCCTTGACTTTCTAAATAGGGTTTGACGATTGTTTTCACCATTTCTAGGGCTTCTCTGGGAATATCATTAATTAAAACACCGACTAAGCGATCGCCTAACCCTAGTTTGGCTTTAATCAGACTATCGACCACTAAAGAAGAATGATATCGTGCCACCAATAAAACGGGAGCATTGAGGGTTTTGGCAGCGTCAGAGATGGATAAACCGAATAAACTACCTTCCCAGAGATTTCCTGCTCCTTCTAAAATAACAATATCAGCGTCAATTCCTGTTAAGCTTTGTTGTAATAATTGAGTGTAGTCTGTCTTATCTTCTCCAGTGAGACGTTTTTCGATGGTTTCTTCTGTTAAAGGAACTAGAGGCGATCGGACGTGAGTTTCTTTTAATCCTAAAGCTTGGGTGACAAACGTAACATCTGCATCCTTTCCTTGAGCTTGATCATCCTCTAGACAAGTCCCAATCGGTTTACTGTAGGCTAATGATAGTCCTTTTTCTCGTAATTGGTGGGCGAGTCCAAGAATGGTTCCTGACTTGCCGCTATACGCTTCTATAGACCCAACCAATAAATATTTAGCTGACTGTGCCACCCGGTTACTCCTCAAATAATTCAACAGTTTAGGAGGCAGATTCTTCGCGTTGTAGCAACTTGCGATAAAATCCTTGGGGAAAATCGACTAAGTTCGCTTGTTGATGAAGTTTAATGACTCCAATCATATAGTCAACAAACTCAGCATTGAGAATTGTCATTTCGTAGCTTAAATCTGCTTGTCCATCAAATTGCACACGACAGCGAGTTAATTCAGAGGGGAGTTTGGATACATACCAAGAAGCCACAAAGGGAATCCCTTCACTGCCTTCAATACGTCTTATTCCTTCAATATTACCTTGAGAATATAAAGAAATGGCATAAGGAAGAATTTTATGCTTATCCTTCTGATAATAAGGTAAATAGATCATTACCTCAGCTTGGGCGGCAGGTTGAATTTGATCGATAGTAGTCATAGAATAATTAGACCATTAACGGCGTGATGGGTAATAGTTCAAAATCCTGCTACTGTTTATTATAAGCAACTTTGGAACCTAGCCTAAAATTTGCCCCAGAGACTTAATATTTCGAGAACGTCCCACTAATGTGACCGATTTTTTCTCTACTTTGAGAAGAATTTTTCCTGAAAAAAGGGACGATAAACCAGCTTTACTGTAAATAGTATAATCTTCTGCCTGGGATCGTTGGGAAAAGCCTAACTCTGTTAAGGTTTTTTCAAGGTTTGGCAGAAAGGTTTTGCGATTCTTAGCGGTTAAGGTTAAGGTGACGCTACGATTGACATAAGCTCCTATTAATCCAGCAATCAACCCCAATAAGATGCCAATTTGATAGGGAAATTGACTTTCTAAACTGACTCCCATTCCTTGAGAGATAACGAAAATGGCAATTAGAGTTGTCATGGAAAAATAATACAAAAAAGTGATGGTTACACCAGGAATAGGAGGTTCGCTCATGTTTGTTGAATTTATGAATTACGATCAAAATTGTAGCGGTTGAGATTGTTGAGTGTTCCCTGAATCTCTGACTTCACCGTTAACTTTAAATTGCGTTCGACTACTATCAATAAAATGCTCTTAAACTATAATCCTCGTCATTGTCTTCCTTCTGCTGAAGATTTACCCGATTCTGATGATACTCCTGTGGATAACGAGTTACAAGATTTAATTCCCCATTTACTCAAAGATATTCTCGCTTTAATCTGGTCAGAGAGGCAAGATTGGTACTTTGGGGTAGATATGGGAATCTATTATGATCCCAATCAACCTGCTATTGTTCTTGATGGGTTTTTAAGTGTTGGGGTTCCTCGCATTATTGATGAAGATTTACGCTTATCTTATGTATTGTGGGAAGAACATAAAGTTCCTATTTTAGCCTTAGAAGTTGTTTCCCATAAAAGACGCAAAGAATATACCCAAAAAAAAGATTTTTATGCAGAAATGGGAATTTTATATTATGTTATTTATAATCCCTTGCGGAAACGGAAACCAAGATTAGAAGTCTATCAATTAAACCAGGGAACTTATGAATTATTAGCCAAAGAACCTATCTGGTTATCAGCATTAAATTTAGGAATTGGTAAAGAAAAAGGAAGTTATCAAGGAATTGAGCGAGAATGGTTATATTGGTATGATCAACAAGGAAAACGATATTTATCTTCAGCAGAAAAAGCGTTGCAAGCGCAAGAAAGAACTCAAAAATTAGAAGAAAAACTAAGAAGTTTAGGTGTTGATCCCGATCAATTATAAATTAAATTGATGAACAATAATCAATATTGTCAGGTTAACCCTCTAAGTGTAGCACCTATGATGGACTACACTGATCGCCACTTTCGCTATTTTATGCGTCAAATTACCCGATGCACGCTACTGTACACGGAAATGATTGTCACAGCAGCTATTGAATATGGCGATCGCTCTAAACTATTAGGGTTCTCTCCTGAAGAAAAACCCCTATCTTTGCAGTTGGGAGGGGATAATCCCCAAGCGTTGGCAGACTGTGCAATGATTGCAGAGGATATGGGCTATGATGAGGTCAATTTGAATGTGGGATGTCCTAGCGATCGTGTAAAAAGTGGCAATTTTGGGGCTTGTTTAATGGCAAATCCAGAATTAGTGGCTAAGTCAGTCGCAGCGATGCAAAAGGTTGTTAATATTCCCGTCACTGTCAAACATAGAATTGGCATTGATGAGCATGATAGTTATGAAGATATGGCTCATTTTGTGCGGGTTGTTTCTGAAGCAGGATGTCAACGGTTTACGGTACACGCCAGAAAAGCGTGGTTAAGCGGATTAAGTCCTAAAGAAAATCGCACGGTTCCCCCTTTAAGATATGAAGATGTTTATCAACTAAAAAAAGAATTTCCTCAACTTTTTATTGAGATTAATGGGGGCATTATTAATTTAGATCAGGTTAGCAATCATTTGCAATTTGTTGATGGAGTTATGATTGGTAGAGCAGCTTATGATAATCCTTATTTATTTGCAACAGTTGATCGAGATATTTATCAACAAAATGTGATCCCTCCGACTCGTCATGAAGTAATAGAAAGAATGTTACCTTATATTGATTATTGGCTTAGTCGTGGGTTAAAACTTCATAAAATCAGCAGACATTTATTAGCCATTTTTAGTGGCATTCCAGGGACAAAAGCATGGAAACGACATATTAGTGAAAATGCTAATTTATCGGGAGCAGATGCTCAAGTAATTGTGGATGCTTTGGCTAAAGTTTCTCGTTGATAAACATGATAATACAGAGCTTTTTGATAAATATTTAACCTCAGTTCGGTTTAAGGAATTGGGGAGTTCTGTTGATTGTTGATTGTTCATTGTCTTCCCCTAATTCCATGCCAGTATGATAACTGCTATGTAAGCCTCCCAAAAATCTGTCAATTAATTAACTAGCATTTTCAGTAGGCTTTTGAGGCATTTTTCTGGGAGTTGATAAATCAGAGAGACTTCTTATATATAAAGTTCCTACACCTAGAAGAAAGAGAAGATAAATAATCAATTGCCCTAAGTACAAATTTTGCCGATACCCGAATAGAGATTTTAAAATAATGCCAGGGAATTTCTGATCAGGTAATATTTCTGAACCATCCCAAATTAGGGAGCCTAAAATACATGAATCACTCTGAGTAATACACCAATTAGCAAAACTAGTATCTAATTGAGATAGGAAAAGAATCACAAGATTAAGATGTTTGAGAACACCAATCACTAATCCACCCACAACTAATAATAAGAATATTCCCATCACTTTAAAGAAGAGACGAATATTAATTTTAATACCAATTTTGAACAACAAAAAGCCTAAAATTGCTGCAGTTGTTAATCCGCCAATCGCCCCTATACTGGGAATTTGCCATCCTTCTTGGAATTTGGCAATAATAAACAAAACCGCTTCAAATCCTTCTCTTAAAACGGCAATAAAAACTAATAAAAAAATACCTTTTCCTGCTCCTGCTTTTTCACCTAAAGCAGACTGAATACCTTCTTCTACTTCTGCTTTTAAAGACTTGCCTTGTTGGGTCATCCAAATCAGCATCCAACTTAACATTGAAATAGCAACTAAGCCAAATAATGCAGCTAAACATTCTTTAATGACTGGCGTATAGGGACTCTGATAGGTACTTACTCCTTGAAGAATTCCCCCTAATAGAAATCCAACCAAGACACTAGCAACAATTCCGCCGCCAATGCCTTGATATACCCAGCGATTGAGTGTGGTTTGCTGGACTTTTTTCAAACAAGTGAGGACAATTCCTACCACTAATGAAGCTTCAAATCCCTCTCTCAAGGTGACAACAAAAGTCGGTAAAGCTGCACTAAAATCCATGAGTAATGAAGTTACTTAATTACAGTAAATATTATACGTAATCTCGCAACATTTTTTTCAGTTCAATGTTATGAACTTCTTCTTGTCCAATCATTCCCCGCGCAAATTCTTCGATGTAAATACTTGCGTCTTCTACGACTCCTAGTAAATCTTTATACAAGTCTAAGGCTTTTTTCTCATGGTTAAGACTTTCTAGGAGAATAGCGTGCAAACTATGTTCATGACTTTCTTCTATTGGGGCAATTTTTAAGCTAGGATGCCCTTCTAATCCGGTTAAAATCTCTCCGACTTGTTGAGCATGAAGTAGCGATTCGGTCGCCTGTTGCTGAAAAAACTGTACAATGGGAATACGATTGGGCCCCGTTACCATTAAAGAGTAATGAGTGTAGCGGACAACACCTGCTAGCTCATATTCCATGATTGTGTTGAGAATTCCAATGGCTCTTTCGCGCTCAAGTTCTCTCATTATATGTCCCTACTAAAGAAGAATTTTTCTGAGTGATCACAACATTTTTAACTCAATTTCGTTAAGGAGACTGAGTAAATTGTTACGAGATTACTATCTTATTCTAAATCAATTTAGTTAAGATTTTTCTTTAGTCGACTCTGCTAATTTTTTCTTATTTGAATCGGAAGCCGCTTAACAGTTAGTTTTGAGATTTTTATTAAATCAAAATTAAGTTTTTGAACTGATTTAATTGTTGTGTTTATTGCAGTTGATCTTGATAAATCGTGTTAGTAATCATTGACCAAAGTTAATTTGTTCTTGAGGTGGTGTGTTCTCGAAAAACCCTCGTTGTTTATTCTGTTGAATAGTGATGAACAAACAAAAGAGCAAAAAACCGACAAATAGCCATAAAAGCTGATTATTTTTTTGTTGACGTTGTTGTCTAATTCTTTTTTTTAAGTA
>JBCDDV010000045.1:0-9854 GCA_039180145.1 Cyanobacteria bacterium P01_G01_bin.49
AGACAACCTAATACTCCTCATGAAATCTTGGCACAACTAACAGAATGTGATCTCGAAGAAGTGCGAATAGATTTATTAAATAAAGGTTGGAAACCTCAATCAACGGAAGTTTTAGACGAGTGGGTAAATGATCAAACTGATTTTTTAGCCAATATTGTTCAACATCCTCAAGTTTCAAAAGAAATTTTAGATCAATTAGCTGATTTTCCTAATCCAAAAGTACAGTTAGCTGTTGCTCAAAATCATAAAACTTCTGAACAAATTCGATTACAACTTTTAGGAGATTTATCCACTCATCCTAATGAAAAAATTAGAAGTGAGGTTGCCAAAGATTTAAACACGCCTGTCTTTATTTTGGAAAATATGGTTCGACAAGAAGTTTATCCAACTAAAATTGTCAATCAGATTAGACAAATTCTAAGCACAGAGTATAAAAAAAATGCTAGTTCTTTTCAATCAGTTGCTCATAAATTCATGTCCGAAATTAAGCTTGAAATTTTAGATCCTGCGGGCATTACTATTAATGTAGATAGTTGGATGGAAGTTATTGAAAGTTTGGGATTAATTGAGACAATCACAAATACATCAAATTATCATGAGGCAGATAATGAACTGTACAAAAAGATGATGTTCAAATATACGCCTTTATGGGCTGAATTACTACCAAGTTTATCTGGAGAGAAACGTGGACAAGTAGTAAGAAAACTTCAAGCTACCTTGGCGATGGCTACTGGACAAATACAAGAAGTACCAGCGTATCGATCCATCGCAGCAATATTAGTAGGAAATCCTAATACTCCTATTGCTTTAAGAGAAAAATTAAAAAATAAACTAATTAGACCTAATGTTGGTGTTAGCGGTTATTATAGCGATCGCGATGTTATTACTGCACTAGCTTATAATCCCTCAATTCCAGAACCTGAAAGAATGAAATATTTTGAGCAACTTCTTTCTATTCGTAATAATGAATACGTTGCCAAAAATCCTAATACTCCACCAGAAATATTATTACAAATAATGTCTCAACCGGGAACAGGCCGTCAAGCTGTTTCTCGAAATCCTAATGCACCTCATAGCGCGTTAGAAGAATTAGCAAAAGACGAAAATAGAACAACTCGTAATTGGGTTGCAGAAAATCCTGGTACTCCTTCTCATATTTTGATTCAATTAGCTAGAGATTATGACCATAGCGTTAGGGAAAGTGCTTTAAAAAATCCTAATTTACCTTTACTCAATCGCTATCAAATTTTACTAGAACAAGAAGAACAAAAAGCGATAGAAAAAGCCAATCAAATACTAGCCCAAAGAACTGATAGTCTTTATGCTTTAGCTAGAGTTTTAGAAACAGGCGATCAACAAGCTAAAATCTCCGCAGCGAGAAACTGTAAAACCCCAATTCATGTATTAGAACAATTAGCTAAAGATGAAGATGAAACTGTGCGTCAGGTTATGGCGCAGAATCGAAATTTGCCTTTGAATATATTATTGGAATTAGCAGATGATTCTAGTGTCAGAGTGAGATCGAATCTGGCTTATAAAAATACTTACAGTAAAATTCAAACTCCCATTAAATTGTTAGAAAAACTAGCACAAGATGAATCGGAAGTAGTAAGAGAAAAAGTAGCAGCACATTCCGATACACCCGAAGAGTTATTAACACAATTAGCTAACGATTCTAGTACCAGAGTTAAAGAAGCATTAACCGGAAATCTAAATACTCCCGTAACTGTTCTCAATCGTTTGGGATTAGAAGAAAACTTAGTTAATAAGCGCAATTCTAATACCCCAGGAGAAGTATTAGCTAGCCGTGTAAATAGTTTGCTTCGTTCACCTCGTCAAAACGATCCTCGCTGGAAAAATTTAGAATCGACAAATAAGGGTTTAGTTGAATTGTTAAAACATCCCATTAAGGGTACACAGATGCCAGCAGATACTTTAGCTAAATTAGCCAATCATCATTATCCTTCTGTTCGTTATCGCGTTGCTGCCCATCCTAATACTCCTACTTACATTTTAGAAAGATTAGCCGACGATTCATACATTGCCACAGTTCGCGCTGTAGCCAGTAACGTCAATACGCCACCTAGTGCATTAGAATATTTAGCCAATAATGCAGATTTAACAACTCGAATAAGTATCGTGCGTCATCCTAATACCCCTGCTAGAGTTTTAATGCAAATGGTTGAGGATGCTCAAACATCAGATAATGCACCAAATCGAACCAAAGATAGCCTTAAAAGTGCTGTTGCAGGGAATGCTTATGATTTATTAAGAGAGATCGCAACTAATTCAAAAACACCTATTAATGCTCTAGAAATTATCGCACGTCGAGAATTTGTTAGTCCACCAACTGATCCTAAATCTATTTTGCCACCTAGAACAGATAATGATGTCATGCGATCGCTTGTATACAATCCTAGTTTAACTCCCGAACTATTAAATATACTCACCCAAGATAACTGTGTTGACGTGCGAGTTGCTTTAATTCGTCATCCTAATTTAACCGAAGCTTTATGGATAAAGTTAGCTGAAGATACAGATATTTCCGTCAGGAAAGCTGTCGCATCTTCCACTAATGCACCTGTTAGTATTTTAGAAACTTTAGCACAGGATACTGTTGTCGATGTTCGCATTGAGGTAGCACAAAATCAAAACACGCCTAGTCAAATTCTAGAACAATTATCTCAGGATAAAGAAGCTACAGTCAGGACTAAAATTGCCGCTAATTTGAATACTTCCAATACTGTTTTAGAAAGACTCGCAAAAGATGAAAAAATAGAAGTTCGTCGCGCTGTCGCTCACAATCCTAATATTTCTGAATATCTGCGAGAGTCGTTGCGAGATTTATTACCAAAACCAACCACTAATACTCAACAAATCAGTCCGACTTTGCGAGGACTTAGCCGTCTTTATAACCCCAATACTGATGATTTAGCTTCATTGTTATCAGAATACGTTCAATCTGATGTTCCTTTTGTGCGTTTTGTTTCCCTATTACATCCTCTAACACCAGTAGAAATATTAGAAAATGCAGCAAATTCAATCTCTTGGATAGAACGCTATGCAGTCGCGAATAATCCTGATACATCGACAGCAATTAAACAACAACTAACCCAAGATAGTAATCGAATTGTCAAAGCAACAGCGATCGCGACTAGATAATGCAATAGGAGAAAAAATAAATGAAACCTGAAATAGAACAAGCTTACGGGACATTAGAACTCTTAATACAAGGATTATCTTTTTATTTACCAGGACATGAAGATGGGGGATATATTTATCCTTTTGTATGGGATGAAACAACACAAGGAAAGTTTAATATTTTTAATCTCTTTCAGTCTAACAACTGGTTAAAAATAACTGATGCTGATCCCATAATTAAAAGTTGGAAAAAGTTGGAATACCCTAGACATTTCAATGATTTTTCTTTGAATAATCAACAGATTAAAGATTGGGAAAGTAAGATTGAATCATTATGGCAAATCATTACAAATAACTTAGATAATTTAGAATGTTATAATTTTGCTTTTTGTTCTTCTGGGATTATTATCGGACAGACAAAAGATACAGATTGGGTTGCTATTACTCCAACAATTTATGTAGAAACTGACATTCCTCAAACAAGAATAGCTCGTTCTCCTCTTAATAACAAAACAAACCCTGAATCTTTATCAACTAACACATCTCATCTGGATTCTCAACTGAAAACAATCACTTCAAAATTAGGTTCTATTTCTCTGAGTGGCGATTTTGGTGGTGGTTATTATTATTCATATACTCATAAAATCGTTTATGGTATTGGCGCAACTAAAGAATTAGCTTTAGAAAATACGCTACAAAAATCACAGATATTAGAAATCAGCAAATTTAACCGATTCTATCCCAACGACTACGATAATTATCATGAAAATGATCACCAATCTGATCGCATCAATCAATTTTTAGAAAAACAATTGACTAAAATTATCCTATATCGCATTAGCTATGAAATTAAGGAATATATTTATATAATCGGTCAAACTAATAGCAGCGATCGCATTGGCCTTTTTCTTAAAAGCTTCTTCGTTTACAATCCCTAGTCAAACTTAAATAGAGTGCAAGTTATTATGAAACCTGAAACTGAACGATTACTAGGTACTTTAGAAATTCTTGCTCGAACTCCTTTTATTTGGGAAACAGAAAAAAACGGAGAAATGAATCTCTGGAATTTGATGTTATCCGAAGGCTTTATTAAAGAAACCGATCTGGAATTAGTTTTTAACCATTGGCAAAATATCGAACGATGGGGAACACCGACAAGTCAAATTGACGGTCAATATGCACCTGCTCGCGAAGAAAGAGAAGATAATGATTGGAATGAAGCTATCGCTAAACAACGTCAAAGGGATTATCAACAATTACAGCAATTCTGTCAAAAAAATTTACAAAATCTCAAAGCATATCATTTGCGAGTTGATGAATCTGTTAGATATCTTCCTAATTTTTATATTTCAATAATCATCGGAAAAACTTTAAAGAATAACTGGATATGTCTTGCCCCAATTGTTGAAGATTTATGTCTTGGTATACGACCACAAACCGAGAAAAATACTATTGCTAAATCTGCTAATCAAATTGATGACTCAATCCTCTCTAAAATTGATTCATATTTAAACAAAATTACACCAATTACCATCTATGGTTATTATGATGGAGGCTATAATCAAACTCATCAACATCAAATAGTCCAAGGAATATCTACTAATAACATAGATGCGATCGCTCTAGCTTTACAAACATCAGGAATGGTAACTTGGGAATTAACTCAAGTAGAGTATGCGGGAAATTACAATAATAGCCGTAAACTAAGTCAATTTATGAATCAGTGTTTGCAAGATAGGACATACTGTCAAATTAGCTTTTGGGATTATGGTTATAGTTACGAATTTGGTCGAACACCTGCTAATGATTGGATAGGCACTAAATTTTCAACAGAATTTGACTATAATCCTTAACTTCCCAATCAATCTTTGTCTCAAAAAAATAGGCTATGGCAATCAAGAGTTTGAGTTTTATAGGGGGAGAACTAGCGATCGCGACGTGGGGGACAATCTAGATAATTTTGCAGCTTTTCGTGTTTGAGGTAATAAAAATCGCTTTTGTCAATATTTTTGCCATAAATCTTAATTTTCTCCCCAAAACTTGGCCTTGTTACCATTGAAGATGTATGATTTCCCAATCAAACACTTTGAAATCTTAAGAAGTGTAAAGTAAAATTAAGATAGAAAGCAAATTTGTCAAGTTACTTTATGGATGTTCATTTCAAGGCTTCTGAGTCATTATCTTTGCGGGTAGAAAAAGCACCTATTCCCATTAACCACTATTTGAGACAACCTCAACGGTTGGTTCAAGCGATCGCAGATCCTAAGTTAATGGAACAGTTATCAGACTGTCAGTACCGTCTCAAGATGCGTCCATTAAATTTCATGGACATTTATCATTTTCAACCGACTGTGGTTTTGGGGGTTTGGTCTAATAGTAAAGGAACCGTTTTTTTGCGGTCTGAAGATTGTGAAATTCGAGGAATTGACTACATTAATGATCGATTTTCTTTGAATGTTAAAGGAAAGTTAGAATCAATAGAAGAAGCAGGTGAAACCTACCTGAAAGGGAAGGCTAATTTAACGGTCAAAGTTGCTTTACCGCCTGCATTATGGTTAACCCCTAGACCTTTCTTAGAAGCTGCGGGTAACAGACTTTTAAAGGGAGTTTTAAACCGCATTAAGCAACGCTTACTCAATCAATTATTGAAAGATTATCATATATGGGCCTATGCTCAATCAGAAGAGTCAACGGTTATTGGGGATCAGGCAACAGTAACCAGTTAAAGATTTAAGGTTAATTGAACTTGGCAAGGACGAAAAGAACGACGATGTTGATGGGAAGGGCCATATTTTTGTAATGCTAGGCGATGTTTTTGTGTCCCGTAGCCTTTATTATTGGCTAAGTCATAATAGGGATATTTGGGATCTAAACGAACGATTAATTCATCTCGCCATACTTTAGCTAAAATGCTTGCTGCGGCTATGATAGGGGAAGTGCGATCGCCGCCTATTATGGTTTCTTGAGAGATACTGATATCAGGTATCTTTTGGTTGCCATCTACTAAACAAAGTTGTGGTGTAATAGATAGTTTAATGATGGTTCGTTTCATTGCCAAGAGAGAAGCATTAAGGATATTGAGCCGATCAATTTCCTGAACCGAAGCATAACAAATTTGATATGCGTTAGCGAGATTTTTAATTTGAGTGGCTAATGTTTCACGACGCTTGGGAGAGAGTTTTTTACTATCTTTTACGCCAATTTCTCGAAGAGTAGAAACAACAGTAATGGGACATACAACAACTGCAGCAACAACAGGGCCGAATAAAGCACCTCTCCCCACTTCATCAACACCAGCAATTAAATTTTTTTGACTCGCCATTTCCTACACAGCGTATTCCAGTGAATTTTGTGTGTTAAAGCTGATTACCAAACGAGATAAAAATGGGTCGCCTGGGATTCGAACCCAGGACCAATCGGTTAAAAGCCGAGTGCTCTACCGCTGAGCTAGCGACCCATTGTGCATTTTGCACACGACTTACTAATCTACCATAGATTTTTGGCAAAAGCAAGGATAAATCAGAGAGATTCTACAGTCATGTCTACCATTGCCTCACAAGTTGCCCCAGGTTCGAGTTGGGTGAGTTGTTCTCCTGTTGTGATAGCATTACGAGGCGCACTCCAGGGTTCTAAACAGACATAGTCTTTCCCCTTGACTGTCCAAAACACAAAGGTAGAATAGGAATCTGACCAATTAAGAGTAATTTTAAATCCTCGTTGGCGATCAATCATACTGGCAGACGAACGAGTTAGAGATTGGAAACCCACATCAATTTCATCGTTGGTAAAATCAAAGCCTCCCTGATAGGGAAATACTTCTTTAGTTTGTTGAACTTGGTAGGAAGAAGAAGGAATATCAAGCTCCAATTTTGTTTTATCTTGTGCCAAAAAATAAGGATGAAATCCAAAAGAAAAGGGCATTACTTCTTCAGATAAATTGCTATATTCTTGATGGATTCGTAAATTTTTACCGTCAAGTTCATAAGTAAATTTTAATTGAAATTCAAAGGGATAACTTTTGAGAGTTTGTTCATTGCTAGTCAAGACTAATATTAGCTGCGCACACGAGTCTGTTCGTTGTTCTAGAACATTCCAAGGCAAATCTCTAGCAAATCCATGTTGTTTGAGAGTATAAGTTTTATCATTATACGAATAAGTATTATTGGGAAGATTTCCACAAATTGGAAAAAGAATGGGAACTCCGCCTCTAATACTTAACTCAGGATTAGCAAATCGTTCTTCATCAAGATAAAGAAGATCTTGTCCTTGAATTGACCAACGAGTAATAATTCCTCCTCTTTCAGGAACAACTTCTAAGCGAGATAATGTCGTGTCATCAGTGAGAATATAAGTAGAATATTGGTTATGTTTAACAGCAATAGAAAATGTCATAATTGTCCTTATTTGTTAAGATAAACCATGAATTAAGTAAAATGCCAAAACTGCACTTCCCAAAGGAACCGTTAAATTATCAATTCCCAGTTTTGAGAATGCTTCTAACCCCATTGCCACGAGAGAAACGATCATAGAAACAATCAAAGTTGTCATCAAAGATTTTCCCACAAATAACAGAGTCAAACTAATAACTACGAAGCTTACTCCCATCATAGTCAATGATCCTTCCCAACTTTTGTGAACCCCGAACATTTGGTAGGAATGTTGTCCAAAGTTTTGACCGATAACTGCTGCCATTCCATCTCCCCAAGCCATTACGAGAATACCAATTGCCAGATATTCGGGTTGCTGTCGTGACCAAAACCAACAGGCTAAAATACCAATACTAACAGCATAAAAAAAAGTTCCTAAGCTTTTTCGTCCTACGCTATTAATACTCGGAAGAATTGGCACAAAATAAGACACTAAAGCAATCGTACTCGCAATGAGAGAAGCCCCAACTAATACCCAAGCAGGAAGTTGTAACCACCAGGCAATTAAAACAACATTCCCTGAACCAATATGAACAATTTTACGAGTAAATTCTACATTGCCTCCCCATAAACGGTTCAACCCTTCAGCAAGGACAATAATTGCCCCTAAATAGAGACTAATTAAACTAATGGGATACCAAAGTAAGAAAAGGGGGTCAAAAAAAGTCAGTAAGTCAGGCAGCAAGGTACTAAAAAAACAGAGTTACTCTTACAGGTTATACCAAATCGACTCTATATTAAGATAAAAGTAATCACAACAAGTTTACAATCCTTTACGACATTTTTTGATCAAATAAATTTCTTCATAACAGCAGAATCACCAGAAAATCAACCATTAATGATTAATCTTGATTAAACCCAATAAATTATTGTCGAGTATGCAAGAATCTATTTTTAGAAAATCTGCCATTCCTATTGCTTTAGTAAGCATTATTATGATGCTAGTTTTTGGAGTAGCTTGGTTTAGAGAGCGGAATCAAATATATACTTTAACTTTAGCAACCGGAAGCAAAAGCGGTCAATACCATGCCTTTGGAAAAGCTTTAGCAAAAGTGGTAAATAATCATAATTCCCATCTTAAAATCAACTTAATAGAAAGTAATGGGTCTCTAGAAAATGTCCAATTGATTGAAGATCAAAAAGTCCAGTTAGCCTTGGTACAAAGTGATACTTCTGTTAGTCCTTCTACCAAAGCTGCAAGTTTTCTTTTTCCCGAAATTCTTCACCTTGTTGTACGAAAAGATTCAGGTATTCAACAGGTCAGTGACTTATTTAAAAAACGTATTGCACTAATGCCAAAAGGAAGTGGATCTTATACCATGTTTTGGATTTTTAGTCATCATTATAAGCTAGACGAAACTAAACTCAACACGATGCCAATGGCACCCTTAGATACTCATAAAGCACTTAATAATGGTGAAGTTGATGCCTTATTTCGATTAATTTCATTGGGCAATCCTGCTGTTAGTCAGTTATTACAAAATCCCCAACTACAACTCATTCCCATTGATCAAGGGGCTGCCTTAAAATTAGACCTTCCGGCTTTAGAAGAAATACAAATTCCCAAAGGAGCATATAATGGGGCTGAACCGATTCCTCCTAAAGATTTACCAGGGGTAGGAGTGCGAGCAGTTTTAGTCACTCGTCAAGATATAAAACGCGAGATTATCTTTGAAATTACCCGAATTTTACACGAAGCCCGCAATGATTTGGTCAAAGAGTTTCCAGAAATAGCAATGATGGATGATCCTGATAATTATCGTAACTTGGGATTCGCATTTCATCGTGGTGCATTGGACTATTATAATCAAGAAAAGCCTAGTTTTATTGTCGAATATGCTGAACCTATCGGGTTATTTGTTTCAGTATCAGTGCTGATTATCTCGGGAATTTGGCAACTCCGTTTATGGTTAAAAGGAAAGCAAAAAAACCGTGCTGATCTCTATAATTTACAATTACTAGAAATTATTGCAAAAATTCAAAAAACTGATGATCCAGAACAGTTAAATAAAATGCGTTGTCAACTGTTAGAAATGCTAGACAAAGTAATTATTGATTTAGATAAAGATTTAATTTGTCCTGAGTCTTTTCAATCATTTACTTTTCCTTGGCAAGTTGCTTTATCCAGTATTCATCAACGAGAAAGTTTATTACTCAATCATCAATTATCTAAGCTAGACTATAAACAGTAAAATTGCTCATTTTTAAATCATCTTATACTTTAACAATGAAAAATAAATTGCTCAATAACCGCTATCAAATCCTAAAAAAAATAGGGGATGGAGG
>JBCDDV010000046.1:0-9814 GCA_039180145.1 Cyanobacteria bacterium P01_G01_bin.49
GATCATTCCAAGTTAAATGATGCCAATTTTCAGGATATTTTCTTTGTAACCGTCCAATAGAAATAGTTGGTTTTGACCAAGTATAAAAGCGCAACGTAGGAATAGTTGAACTTTCTTCTTGTTGCTCAAATAGCCAATTATCTATAGCCATCTGTATTTTTCCTGATGTTTTGATCAAAGGAATAAAACGCCAAGTTGAAGGAAACTTAGACATATTTTTTTGTAAATAATTAATCAAATAAAATCAAGTATCAAGGATGATTTTGAGGGCAAAAGCAATCAGAATAGATTGAATAAACAGTAATAAGATTACGATGATAGCAATTAAAATAAAATAGCGTTGAACCATGGCTAATAATGCTCGAACAACAGCGCGACTAATAGTTTGCTCTAAGCCATCGTTAGTCATCACTTTATAAACAATTTTGTCAACTTGTTCGTCAACTCTTTTACTAAGAGACTTCTTTCGTTTTTGGTTAAAGTCTTTCATTTAATTTAAACATCCTTTAATTCTGAGAAGGGGTTAATTGACCATGAATAGCTAACCAAATACAAGGAGGGTCAATACTTGTATATTCGACTCGATGTTTTTGATGAGCTTTGAGCAATAAATAGTCTCCTATTTTAAGATTAATGATTGACCCATCTTCATAGGATAACTGTGCTTCTCCTTGTAGTAAAATAACCCATTCATCTTGGGCTTGATCGTACCAGATTCCTTTGGGAGTAATTTGTCCAGTGGAAATAATCCGCTCAATTTTTAGAATTTTAGTAGAAACAATCGTTTCAAAAAGTTCTTGATGATTGAGAAAATTAGGAAGATTAAATATGTTGTCCATTTGATAAAAAATGTCAGAGTTTTTTCTAAAATGTTATCACTAAAGCTCTATTTCCTATTATCTTGCTTCACGAGGGCGACTGCATCACAACGCCCTCTATTTGATGAATAAGATAAATAAAAAGAATTATGATTAAAAATGTGCCTAAGAATTCCTCAGATGATACAATGCACATGATTTTAAACAGCATCAGGTAAGATTATTGTGGTTCAAATATCCGCCTCATCACCTCATACTCAGTCCCCAACCCAAGCAGCAGTAGTTTTAAAAGAGTGGTTACAATCAATCGTACAAAGAATTATTGCTGGCGATCGCTTAAACAAAACAGAAGCCTTAGCTCTCACTAAAATAGAAGGCAAAGAAAACATTTTATTACTGTGTGAAGGTGCAGATCGAATTCGTCAAGCCTGTTGCGGTAATGTGGTTGATTTATGTAGCATTATTAACGTTAAATCGGGAAACTGTTCAGAAAATTGCGGTTTTTGCTCACAGTCTGTCCACCACCAAGGAGAAAATTCCCCCATCTATGGGTTAAAATCTTCTGAAGAAATTATCACTCAAGCTAAAGCAGCAGAAGAAGCCGGAGCAAGGCGTTTTTGTTTAGTCAGTCAGGGACGGGGGCCAAAGTATAGTAGTCCACAATCAAAAGAATTTGAAAAAATTTTAGAAACAGTTCGGCAAATTACTAGCCAAACTAATATTAAACCTTGTTGCGCCCTCGGAGAAGTTACCCCAGAACAAGCACAAGCACTTAAAGAAGCAGGTGTAACCCGTTATAATCATAACCTAGAAGCCTCAGAAAACTTCTACTCAGACATCGTTACTACCCATACCTGGCGCGATCGCGTCGAAACGGTTAAAAACCTCAAAGCGGCTGGTATTCAAGCCTGTACAGGCGGTATTATAGGGATGGGAGAAACATGGGAAGACCGAGTAGATTTGGCTTTATCCCTAAGAGAATTAGAGGTAGACTCTGTTCCCATTAATTTGCTTAACCCTAGAAAAGGAACTCCCTTGGGAAATTTACCAAAATTAGATGTTTTTGATGCGCTCAAAGCGATCGCAATTTTCCGCTTTATCCTTCCTGAGCAAATTTTACGTTATGCCGGAGGTAGAGAAGCTGTCATGGGAGAATTACAAAATATGGGGTTAAAATCGGGAATTAATGCTATGCTGATTGGGCATTACCTCACAACCCTGGGGCAACCCCCAGAACAAGATCACGCAATGCTTGAACCTTTAGGACTGAAAGGGGGTGAAGCTCCAATTCCTGGTGAATATCAAACGCGATCACAAGAAATCCCACACTAATTCTAGAAAATCTTCATTTACGGTGTCTTTTGCCAATGAATTCCTTTGGGCGATAATCGGTTTATTATTAACTGTTTTCAGCACATTTGTTGAAGCCTCTATCACCAATATGCCTTGGACATGGTCAGAACAAGGGTTTAACCGTTTACCCCTTGGTGTTACCTTTCAAGTTGGTGCTGTACTCCTTACGGGATGTATGGGGGGGAAAAATGCTGGTTTACTCTCTCAAGTTGCCTATATTGTCCTTGGATTATTTTGGCATCCTGTCTTTGCTCAGGGAGGTGGCTTAGACTATTGGCAACAACCTAGTTTTGGTTATATTTTAGGGTTTATGCCTGGTGCTTGGCTTTGTGGCTGGATGGCATTTCAAAGAAGAACTAAATTAGAATTTTTGGCGATTAGCGGAATTAGTGGATTATTGGTAATTCATCTTTGTGGCTTAATTTATTTAGTAGGGTTATCTTTTTTTAATCCTGTCAGTATTCCGTCAGGCAGTCTCATAGATATGATTTTTAACTATTCTGTCAATCCTCTTCCTGGTCAATTGGTAATTGTTTGTACAATGGCGCTTATTGCTTTTGTCCTCCGTCACGTCTTATTTTATTAATCGAATGATGGGGGAAATATATGAAAAAAAACCGTTGGTTTTGGCTAGTCGGTTTGCTTGGCTTAATTCTTGATCAAGTGACTAAATATTGGGTCGTACAATCATTTTCTCAAATAGGAAATACTCTGCCGCTATGGCCAGATGTTTTCCATTTTACTTATGTTATTAATACGGGGGCTGCTTTTAGCTTTTTTGAAGGGGGAGCTAATTGGTTACGTTGGTTATCTTTAGGAGTAAGTTTAGGATTAATGTCCTTAGCTTGGTGGGGAGAAAAGATGAGAATTGTTGAGCAATTAGGCTACGGATTTATTTTATCAGGGGCGTTAGGTAACGGCTTAGATCGTTTTTTATTTGGCTATGTAGTAGATTTTTTAGATTTTAGGCTAATTAATTTTCCTGTATTTAATTTGGCTGATATTTTCATTAATATTGGGATTGTTTTTCTATTGATTTCAAACTTTTCCTTTCGGTCTTCTTCGAGATCATCTCGTTAAAAAATTGTTTAATAAAAAACCTCGGCACGCCACCGAGGCAATCTAGGAGAACTCAATATCAATAGGAGATACTGAAATCACACGATTTTAGACCGCAAACAATATTCTTGGAAATTAAGATTTTGTTTACTGCTTCTATGTTAACTAATGTAACAATTCTATTAAGTAATGTCAAGATAATATTGACAAACGGATTGAGTACCATTCCTGAAACCGTAATATTAAGTAGATTAATTTTCAATTCTTAAGATTAGCTCACATCATTGAACGAAAGAGGACGTTCAGCCCAACGAGCAACATTCTTTAAAATTCCTGATGGATTTTCAAAAGCATTCATAAATAATTGATGATAATAACATTCTTCAGCAGAACGTAAATTGACATTTGAATGGTGTTTTCGATATTGCTGCGCTTGTTCTTCATTCATAATCTCTTTTAAGGTCTCAGTTAATAAGTCTACCGTGCCACTTCCTTCATCAAATTGTTCTTTTTTACGCCAAACAATTTCTTCAGGGAGAATATCTTCAAAGGCTTTTCTCAAGATCCACTTTTCAACCAGTGGATTCCCTTTTAATTTTAAATGAGCCGGAATTCTTTGACCTAATTCAATCATTTTTAGGTCTAAAAACGGCACCCTTCCTTCTATAGAATGAGCCATTGTTAAGCGATCAACGCGCTGCAAATTAATATTGTGTAAACTAGAAACAGAGCGTCTTAACTCTGTATGAAGGGTGTCGTCGTTAGGAATGTCTTTATAATAAGTATAACCGGCAAACAGTTCGTCAGCCCCCTCGCCTGTAAGAATGACTTTGACATGTTCTGCAGCTAGGCGGGAAGTAAAGTAACAAGGAATCGCACTTCTAATTAAGTCTTGATCAAAAGATTCTAAGAAATAAATAATTTCTGGAAGTTTAGCAATAACTTCTGCCGGGGTAATCAAATATTCATGATGAATGGTTCCTAAATAATTAGAAACAAAACGAGCCGCTTTTATGTCTTTGCTGCCTTCAATGCCAACAGAAAAAGTATGTAATTCAGACTTATGTTTTTTGGCCAAAGCAGCAATAATACTGCTATCTAGTCCACCAGAAAGAAAAGCCCCTAAAGGAACATCAGCCATCAATCTTTTCACCACTGATGCTTCTACAGTTTCTTGAATTTCTTTGATGAGATCATCTACATTGGCATCAATTTCAGGAGAAATATCAGGTAAGGTGTAATAGGTAGAAAACCCAGTTTCTGAAGAAAAGAAAGTACCAGGGGGAAATTCTTCAACGGTTTCACAAAATTTGGTAATCGCTTTTAATTCAGAAGCAAACCAAAAATGCCCGTCTTTTTCACTATAATAAAGAGGTTTAATGCCAATGGGATCACGGGCCGCCATAAATTTATTATCATCAATAATGGCAAAAGCAAACATTCCATCAAGTTCAGCCACTGCTGTGATACTTCTCTCTTCATACAAATGTAGGATGGCTTCTGTATCGCTTTTGGTAGAAAACCGATGTCTTTGTTGTAATTCTGGCAACAGTTGGGGATAATTATAAATTTCTCCATTACCAATAATCGCCTTAACTTGATCATTAGTATAGATGGGTTGATCTCCTCCTTCGGGATCAATAATACTGAGTCTTTGATGTCCCAAAATTCCAGAGCCACTAGGAACGACAAAAATTCCTTTAGCATCTGGCCCCCGATGAACTATAGTATCCATCATGGTTTGAACACTTACTTTATCCGTTGTTCCCCAAATTCCAGCAATGCCACACATATTTTTTCTCTTTTAAGTTGCGTGTTCTGAGATAGTTTACTAATAGGGTTTTGTTGCTGCTGTCAAGTGACTAATCTTGACCCCCATTGAACGTAAACGTTTCCTTTTCCTACTGTAACAATCTAAACTATCACAGCATTAAACACACTTTAATCTTATTTTCGATTGGTAACTTGTTAAAATTAAGAAATTCTTTGATTAACTCAACTCATAGATGGCCCTTCCGTAACCAGAAAGGGCTTAACTGTCTCCTGTAGACATTTTATCGAGACGTAAAACCAGGAAGAGCAATGCCTTCAGCAGCGGCTCTGAAAGATTCAACCGCTTCGCTATAATCAATGGGTAAAACTCCCACAACATTATCATGAGGACGAGGAATAATCACCCAAGATTCGAGGGTTGCACCCTCCGTCTTTTCAACAGCATCAATACCTGCGGCCATTGCTGTTTTAACCTCTTGAACATCGCCACGAATATTAAGGTTAAAACGTGCGCTTCCGACTCTAATGTAACCGACAATTGTAATCCGGGCTGCTTTGACCATTGCATCAGCAGCCGCTAAAATTCCTGGAAACCCTTTGGTTTCAATCGATCCGACAGCAGGTTGATTTGGCATAATTGGTGTCTCCTAAATCCTGAATAGTTGCGCGATCTGATAATAAGTTTAATTTTACGGGGAAATGTTACCTAAAGGCATTAAACGCGGAATTCTTCGACAGCTTCACTGTAATCTAACGGTAAGACAGCCAGAAGATTTTCGGGGGGGTTTGGCACTACGTAATGACTGATAACTTTTCCACCGTAGGATTTTTCAGCCGCTTCTTTTCCGGCTTCCATGGCCATTCTTACTTCGGAAACCGGGCCACGAATAGCGACCACAAACTGCCCACTCTCTGCTTTATCAAAGTAGACAAGAGTAACTCTTCCACCCTTAACCATTTCATCAGCAGCAGCTAAAACGGCAGGAAATCCTAATGTTTGAATAACACCAACGGCCTGGGGCATAGTGACTTTAAATACCTAAACAAAAAATAAACGTTACTAATTAGGTTCAACACCTGAGCAAAAAATGGGGCAAACAGAGAATTAATACTATTGATTCCGACCACTTGATTGCTTTTGCTAGATCCTCATCATATCACGGCCAGGTCTTTTTTTGAGGTAATAAACAATGGCTAAAGGAACATCAAGACAGAATTATCAATGATGAAGTTGGGCTATTTTTCCCGTAAGATAACTTTTGGTAGATTAAGATGAAAAGGAAGTGTTATGTCAGATAGTCAGCCCCCCTTAACCAAACAAGTTGCCGTAGTTACTGGGGCATCAAGGGGTATCGGTAGGGCAGTAGCCTTAGAATTAGCAGCGGCAGGGCTAAAAATTGTGGTTAATTATGCCAGTTCTAGTGCTGCTGCCGATGAAGTGGTGAAGTTAATAATTGATCAAGGGGGAGAAGCGATCGCTGTTCAAGGAGATGTTTCTCAAGCTGAAGCAGTAGATACTCTCATCAAAACAACTTTAGATAAATTTGGTCGGGTTGATGTTTTGGTTAACAATGCAGGAATTGCCCGTGATACCTTATTAATGCGCATGAAGCCTGAAGATTGGCAAGCGGTGATTGCCCTTAATCTTACCGGGGTGTTTCTCTGTACCAAAGCTGTCACCAAACTAATGTTAAAGCAAAAGAGCGGACGTATTATTAATATCACCTCTGTGGTGGGACTGATGGGAAATCCTGGTCAAGCGAATTATAGTGCAGCTAAAGCGGGGGTAATTGGGTTTACCAAAACTGTAGCAAAAGAGTTAGGGAGTCGTGGAGTAACCTCTAATGCTGTGGCCCCTGGTTTCATTGCTACCGATATGACGGAGAAGGTCAAAACTGATGATTTACTACAGTTTATTCCCCTAGGACGCTTAGGTACTGCCCAAGAGGTTGCTGGAATGGTGAGTTTTTTAGCGATTGATCCGGCGGCGGCTTATATTACGGGACAGGTGTTTAATGTAGATGGAGGAATGGTCATGGCTTGAGTTAAACAGCAAGAGTCAGACTTTAGGGATTGAATTAATCAGGGGACAATCAGGATGTATCAAAAAATTCTCATTGCTATAGATATGTCAGATATGGCAGAAACCGTGTTTGAGCATGGGTTATCTTTGGCAAGACAAAATGATAATGCTCAATCTCAATTATTGCTGCTTCATGTTCTTTCTGGAGAAGAAGAAAATAGTCCCTTACCTATTCCCCCTGATTTAGGTGGATTATATCCGGCTGTGGGGAATGATTTAACCTTAGAAACTTGGCAAGAACAATGGGATGCTTTTGAACAATCTGGCCTTAAAATGTTAGAGGAGCGTACTAAAATTGCCACGGATGCTGGGATAAATACAGAGTTTAAACAGATGACAGGCGTTCCTGGGTCAAGAATTTGTAAAGTGGCTAGTGAATGGCAAGCAGACGTGATTGTGATTGGGCATCGAGGACGTTCTGGACTTCAAGAATTTTTATTAGGCAGCGTTAGTAATTATGTATTACACCATAGCCCTTGTTCTGTATTGATTGTGCAACCTTCCTCATCAGGTTTAAGTCAATAAATCGAACGAGAGGTTAATCAGACGATGAAGAACGATCTTTGTCTAGAAAGGCAGAAGCGTCTACAAATTGCTGCCAAATTTTCTCTAGAATTTTGTTGCTGAAATCCCTAGGGTTCACAAATTTCTGGGGTTTTGCAGGTATGGACTCTGCTTTAAGGACTTCTGGTTTTACCCCGATGTCTGGATCGCTTGTCTCGGTCGCATTGCTTCCTTGGTAGATTAAATCTTTGGCATTACTTTTGATCTCGCTATTGGCTACCATCGGAGAGGCGATCGCTTCAGCACTTATTCCAGTTAAACCAAGCGTGAGGAGATAAAAACTAAATAAACAGGGCAATATCAACCCAATAAACTTTTTTTTGCTAAAAGTAATGCTATTAAAACGATAACGTAAAGATTTCATAGTTCAAGTTTCATTGAAGTTTGTAGAACTGCCGCATTATTAATTTATGTTAACAGTTCTTTGAATACTCTGTGATGGGCTTTGTTTTTTATCAATCAATTCCTTTAGAATAAAAGTATATTTCTCAAATTAACATAAATTTATGTTGATAATTTCATCTGGAAAACAACTATTTTTTCATCGGGAGTCATGAGATGGATTTAACAACAAATTACATGGGATTAACCTTAAAGTCACCTTTAGTTGTTGGGTCTTGCGCTCCCTTAACTGAAGATATTGATAATATTAAACGGATGGAAGATGCAGGGGCAGCAGCCGTTATTCTTCATTCCTTTTTTGAAGAACAATTACGACAAGAACAACTTGAATTACATCATCATTTAACCCACGGAACGGAAAGCTTTGCTGAAGCACTAACTTATTTTCCTGAACCAGAAATTTTTCATGTCGGTTCCCAAGAATATTTAGACCATATTCGTCAGGCTAAAGAAATGGTAGAAATGCCAATTATTGCAAGTATTAACGGTTCTACTTTGGGCGGCTGGTTAGATTATTCCCAACAAATTGAACAAGCAGGTGCAGATGCCTTAGAACTTAATATTTACTATGTTCCTACGGATTTAGAGATTTCTGGAGCAGAAATTGAAGAGAACTATTTAAACATTCTGCGCACTGTTAAATCAGAAATCAATCTTCCCGTTGCCATTAAATTAAGTCCCTATTTTAGTAACATGGCTAATATGGCAAAACGGTTAGCAGACGTAGGAGCCGATGGGTTAGTCTTATTCAATCGCTTCTATCAACCCGATATTGATTTAAACGCCTTTGAAGTGTATCCGAATGTTCTTTTAAGTACCCCTCAAGCAATGCGTCTTCCGATGCGCTGGATCGCTATTTTGTACGGAAAAATAAATGCCGATTTAGCGGCTACTAGTGGTATTCATCATTCTTCAGATGTGCTAAAAATGGTTATGGCTGGGGCAAAAATCACGCAAGTTGTTAGTGCTTTGTTACGTCATGGTATCCACTATCTAGGAACCCTAGAAGAAGGAATACTGAACTGGATGGAAGAAAACGAATACGAGTCTATTCAGCAAATGCAAGGCAGTTTCAGTCAACTTCATTGTCCTGACCCTACTGCTTTTGAACGGGCCCAATATATGAAAGCGTTACAAACTTATGCACCTGTATGGCGATCGTTGCAAGAACCTGTAGCTAGTCTGACAGAAGAAGGGCGAACTAATTAGGAAAATCGTCAGATTTTCAGAAAAATTTCAGAAAAAATGGCTGTTTGCTGGGATCTGCGATCAAGAAAACTCAAAAATTCCTGGTAATAGTAGAGAACTTTGGTGTATAATGATTATTCGTGGCATCACCAGGAGAGGTGGCCGAGTGGTTGAAGGCGCAGCACTGGAAATGCTGTTTAGGGGTAACTTTAACGAGGGTTCGAATCCCTCCCTCTCCGTTCTCAGCACATTTGATAATTTCTTAGGAGTATGACTTGGTAGATGAGTTGTTTCTCAACAATATCCCTTAGTCCTCCATCAATTAGTTCATAACGAGAATCATCCCCGTATTGAGTAACAAATTCATCAAAGGTGAAGGTTTTGGTAGGGGAGTAAGTCATGAAACTCTTTCCTAGATTTAATGCATAAAAAAGCGCGATTTCTAGTTCTTAAAATTTCAGCTTTCAGATAATTTATTAATTATAAGTTCGCAAAAGAACTAATTATTCGTTAGGCTTACGACCATGAAAATAAACTCCAGAAGCAAAAAACTTGGCTTCTTCAGAAGTAATCA
>JBCDDV010000047.1:0-9770 GCA_039180145.1 Cyanobacteria bacterium P01_G01_bin.49
CTTAAACCGAACTGAGGTTTCTTATTTTATTCATCATCAAGTGATTCCCATCTCTCTACCTTTTCCTCCTATGATTGATGAAAGTAACATGACTATTTTAAAGCTAGCAGGAACGATTGAAGTCAGTTAATATTAACTTTCTAAGTTGTTTCTGGATGATAGCTTAATAACCAGACTAGAAGAGGTGACAAAACACCACAAGCAACAGCAATTAAACCAATAACGATCAAAGCTTGTATCAAATCAGTAGACATCATTTTTTTCTCCTAATTGCCATTTGTAATATTTTCAGGCAACTTTACTTTGAAATTCTCTTGATGCTTTTGTTCCCACATCAAGACTCTTCTATTTCTATGTTACTCAAATAAACTCTCCTTTCAGAAGTGCTTTTCTGAGAATCTTTATAAATATTTATTTTTCCAGGATTTTAAATAAACTGTTGTGTTGTTTTTTTAAGGTTTATCAAGAAAAAGCAAGAATCTAATTCATCTTTAAACTTTCTAAAACTAGCTTAATATTCTTCCGAACAGAGTTTGCTGAAATATGTAATGATTCTGTCTCTTGTTCTGTCAACTTCACTTCCAGAATTTTCTTGACCCCACGACATCCTAGTAAACAAGGAACACCAAGATAAATATCTCGTAACCCATATTCTCCATTAAGATAAGCGGCTGTTGGTAATAAACGAGATTGATCCCGTAAGATGGCCTGAATCATCAAACAAGCAGAGGAAGCAGGGGCATAATAAGCACCGCCTGTTTGTAATAATTTAACCACTTCTGCCCCACCATTGCGCGTTCTTTCCACTAGACGATCAATGGTTGCGTGATCTAATAATTCAGGAATAGGAACCCCATTAACGGTACAGTAACGGGGCAAAGGCAACATCAAATCTCCATGACCACCTAACACCATTGCTGTCACATTGGCTGTAGAAATCCCTAATTCCATAGCGATGAAGGTTTGTAGTCTTGAAGAATCCAAAACCCCAGCCATTCCCATAACTCGTTGTGATGGTAGTTCTGTCACTTTCCAAGTTAGGTAAGTCATGACATCGAGAGGATTGGTAATGACAATAAAAATCGCATTGGGAGAGTATTTAACTGCTTGTTTCGCCGCTTCAACGACGATTTTTGCATTAATTGCGATTAAGTCATCCCGGCTAATACCAGGGGTTCTAGCACGACCTGCCGTAATCACCACAACATCAGAACCTGCTGTCTCCTCGTAATCATTTGTGCCGATCACTTTGCTATTATGTAATTCCATGCTTTGGGCAGACATCAAATCCAGAGCAATCCCTTGAGGCAATCCTTCGACAATATCGAGTAGCACTACATTGGCTAAATTTTTTTCGGCGATGCGTTGGGCCAAAGTACGTCCAACGTTACCTGCGCCAAGGATAGACACACGAAGGGACTGACAGGGAAGGAGGGAGTCATAGGAGACAGTCATGATTTTTTAATGATGAGTTGCAACTTATTCAACAACTTCTAGTTGGTCGATGCGTAGCCAAACACTAGGTGTCGGAACTGAAAAACTAATGAGAGCATATTCGTCAGTCATTTCTAGGATTTCTCCTTTTGTTTCAAACATATAGGGAGGAAAACGAGTATCACTTGCTTTAGCTTCGAGGCTATTCTCAAGATTTTCCTTAACTGCACGAACTAATGCACCTTTTTTTATTTTAGCTGCCATGATGGTTCATTATTAGAATTTTTCTGTCTAAATTTTGATTGTACCTGCAATGTCTTGAATAATTTCCTTAAAAATTTGTAATTTTTAACGAGAAGTCTTCAATAACTGTATTTTCAATGGGCCTGTTGCTTCAGCGATCCATTCACCTAATCTCTTATCTCAAAGCAATAATCCGTCAGTCGTGCGATCGCTTCTTCAATATCTGGTAGTTTTTTACCCGATTTTTAGTAGTTTCTAACCATAACTCTCGAACAATCATTAATTCTTGTAAAGTATCTTCTAGGGGTTCTCCTTGTGCAAGACATCCTTTTAAAGCAGGTATCGCGGCAACAAATTCTCCTTCTTCACAGGGATAAATAACCATAGGATAATTCATGTTTACTCTCCTTTAATTAATTCGATTACTTTTTCGACCATTTTATATATTGTAGGGTTCCAATATTATTACGCCCATATTACTGTAGGTAAATTAACCATAGTATAATCCACAAAAAATAGATTAAAATAACGACAAGAATATGGTACATTACACTCCGTTATGCACCCTACAAAAAGGTAATCATCATACTTATTAAATTTAAAACTTATGAAAGTTAAAGTTATTATTTGGCAAGAAGATGGGGTTTGGTGTGGTTCAGTTCCTGCACTTCCAGGCTGTCATACTTGGGGAGAAACTTATGAACATTTAATAGAAATGCTTAAAGAAGCTATAGAAGTATGGCTAGACGTGGCTAATGAAAAAGCAAGTATTGATCAAGAGAAACAGATTGAAATATCGGTATGAAATTGATTTCAGGGAAAAAGTTATGTCAAGTCGTTGAGAAATTTGGCTGGGGACTGAAACGAATTACAGGTAGTCACCACATTTATGCTAAAGATGATAAAGACACAATATTAGTGATTCCTGTTCATGGTAATCGAGATTTGCCTGTTGGTACACTCAAACTGCTATAAACGTAGCAATACCCATAAATACAGTTCGTAACGTCTCGAATATTTCATTCATACTGTAATTAATCTCTGTCATTAAATTTCGCCTTGAATTTTCTTATGTAAAATCTCTTTAATTTGAGCTTGAGACAGAGAAGCATCATACCAAACTGCTTCAGAATCAGGACTACGACGACTCATTAACAAATCTACAGCTTCTTGATTGTCCCGATGGGCTAAAACATAAGCTTTAAGCTCTTTTCTCGTCATTTTTTCAAAATTCGGTTTCATGCTTGCATTTTTTTCCTAATTGCTTGTTCTATTTTCAAATCACAGTCAGGATCACCAACTTTTGTAATAACTTCTCTAGGTTTTTGATTTAGTCTTTGTAAATATGCTTGTAAAGCTGATTGATTATTCTTATGCGCTAAAAAATATTGTCTAAGTTCCTGATCTTACATCGTATCATAATTAATTTCTGACATTAAATAACCTCTCCATTTGGTGTGATCTGAACTTCAAGATCTTCCTCATCTCCTGCCAAAATAAATAGATTACCTGTTCTTTCATCGGTACAAATGAGATGTATGGGTTGCAAAGCTCGATAAGTTAAATAATAGCAAATTCGATAAAGACCTTCTAGTTGTTCATGGGTAGGCATTAAAAAAGATTGTGATGATATAAGTTTGTGGTACAAGATTAAAATTAATAAGGTGGACTAAAAAAGCCCACCCAAACTAACAATTAAACCTTCTCTCTCAACTTATCCAAAACACTCGGATCAACCACCGTAGATTTATCCCCAACAATGTCTTGACCTGCTGCAATTTGACGTAAGAAACGCCGTACAATTTTACCCGATCGCGTTTTCGGAAGTGCGTCAGCAAACTGAATGGTTCCAGGACGAGCGATCGCACCTATCTCGGTGACAACATGCTGTTTTAACTCGTTGGCTAAGGCATCACTGGCACTATAGTTATCTTCGAGGGTGACAAAGGCATAAATATCCTCGCCCTTGATCTCATGGGGAACGCCTACCACACTCGCTTCAGCAACTGCACTATGAGACACTAAAGCTGATTCTAATTCCATTGATCCTAAACGATGTCCTGAAACGTTCATCACATCATCAACCCGCCCCATAATCCAAAAATAACCATCTTTATCTCGACGAACACTATCTCCGGCGAAGTACGCAGGTTTCCCGTCAACAGAAGGAATGGGGTCCCAATAGGTCTTTTGAAAGCGTTCGGGGTTATTATAAACTGTGCGTAACATACTCGGCCAAGGATGCTTGACTACCAAGTAACCCCCTGCATTATCCGGTAAGGAGTTCCCCTCTTTATCTACCACATCTACAATAATGCCGGGGAAAGGACGAGTTGCCGATCCAGGTTTGGTGGGTGTTGCGCCAGGTAAGGGAGTAATCATGATTCCCCCGGTTTCTGTTTGCCACCAAGTATCTACGATGGGGCATTTTTCACCGCCAATAACGCGGTGATACCACATCCACGCTTCAGGGTTAATTGGTTCGCCGACAGTTCCTAAGAGACGTAATGAAGAGAGATCGCGGGCATTTGGAAGATGTTCTCCCATTTTAATAAAAGCACGAATTGCGGTTGGCGCAGTATAAAAGACATTAACGCCATATTTTTCTACGATATCCCAGAAACAACCAGGATTTGAGGGACGAGGAACTCCTTCATACATCAAAGAAGTTGCCCCATTAGATAAAGGCCCATACACAATATAACTGTGTCCTGTGATCCAACCTACGTCTGCTGTACACCAATAAACATCTGTATCTTTGAGGTCAAAAATCCATTTAGTGGTCATGTGAGTGTAGAGATTGTAACCTCCCGTGGTGTGGACTACTCCTTTCGGTTTTCCGGTACTACCACTGGTGTAAAGAATAAATAACGTATCTTCACTATCCATTATCTCGGCGGGACAGTCTGCTGATGCGTTTTTTTGTAGATCGTGCCACCAATAATCTCGCTCCTCTTTCATGGTAACGGTTTCTTTGGTGCGTTCTACTACGATCACTTTTTCCACGCTGGAGGCACCATTTTCGAGGGCTTTATCCACTT
The DNA here is from genome assembly GCA_039180145.1 of Cyanobacteria bacterium P01_G01_bin.49. GTDB lineage: Bacteria > Cyanobacteriota > Cyanobacteriia > Cyanobacteriales > Microcystaceae > JBCDDV01. Next base: position 4,719 of record JBCDDV010000047.1, read on the forward strand.
CAGATTTGAGGGGAACTACCTTATCTTTGCGGAAACCCCCATCAGCAGTCACTACTACCTTTGCTTGAGCATCTTCTAAACGGTCTTTGAGTGCTTCAGCACTAAATCCCCCAAATATTACACTATGGGGCGCACCAATACGCGTACAAGCTAACATGGCGATCGCTGCTTCAGGGATCATGGGCATATAGATTCCCACGCGATCGCCCTTTTGCACTCCCATGTCTTTGAGAACATTGGCAAACTGACAAACTTCTCGATGCAGTTCCCCGTAAGTTAAGGTGCGAGAATCTCCTGGTTCCCCTTCCCAAATAATAGCGGCTTTATTCCGTCGCCAAGTGGTGAGATGGCGATCTAAGCAGTTGTAGGAAAGGTTTAATTTTCCATTGACAAACCATTTGGCAAAAGGAGGGTTCCAGTCTAGAACTTGATCCCATTTTTGAAACCAATGTAATTCTTTTTCAGCTAGTTCTGCCCAAAATGCTTGAGGATCAGCTTTGGCTTTTTCATAAAGCTGTTGATATGCGTCCAAGCTTTTGATATGTGCATTGGTAGAAAAATTAGAGGTAGGGTTGAAAATTCGTTCTTCTTGTAAAACAGATTCGATAGTATTTTCTGGATTAACTTTTTGGGTGGGATTGTCCATAATATACTTAAGCAAAAATATTCAACCCCTAATTTACCTCAATAAGAGTCATCAATGATCTGCTTTGATCCATTTTTTAAATTAGTTAACTATTAACCCTCGAATTAATTAATGAACTTCCAGGAACTAACACTCCCAAACTTTGGGGAATTACCCGAAAAGTTGCTGGGGTTTCTGTGGTAATTTCTCCATCTGTATTGATATCTAAATTTTTTCTGGTTTGAATCTCAAGATGTTCTCCTTCTAAGGTTCGTACCCAAGGTAAGTTCCCATGTTGTCCTTGAGGAAGTCGCCATAAAAGAGGAAAAATTTGCCACCAATGTTGTATTTCTAAACTATATAAATCTAATCGTTGGTCGTCAATGGTTGCGTCTTGGGCAACGGCCATTCCTCCCCCATAAAAACGTCCATTTCCCACTGCAATTTGGATGGTTTTGACCCGAATGGTTTCCCCATTGATAGAGATATTGGCGCGAAAGGCACGAGTTTGACTAATAACTTGCACAGCAGTCAACCCATAGGCTAACATCCCCCAACGACGTTTAGCCCCTTTGGATAATTTTTCGGTAATGTCGACACTTAATCCCAAACTTGCTACATTGAAGAAGTGTTTGCCATTAACCCAACCGAGATCAATATATTTGAGTTGTCCCTCTGCAATGACTTGGCAAGCTTGAGGAATGGTAATGGGAATTTTGAGAGTACGGGCTAAATCATTGGCCGTTCCGAAGGGTAAAATACCTAAGGGTAGGTTCATGGCTACTAAACTATCTACCACCGCATTTAAGGTACCATCTCCTCCCCCCACAATAACTAGATCAACCCGTGACCCATGTTGATGTACCAACTGGGGTAATTGTTCGGCTGTTTGAATGGGAACAATGATCAGTTCGAATCCTAGATCATTGAGGATATCCACCGCTTGGGCAAAACTATTTTGACCTTTGCGAGAATGACGGTTCACTATAAGGAGGGCCCGCTTTGTCATGGTTCTATTAACAATGACCCGTTATCAATTGTTAGCTTAGCGTGTTAGCGACATCTTGTCCTAAGATTTCCTGATTTAATTTACCACTACGATACCCTTCTAAGTCGAGGGTGACGTAGATGAAACCCAGGTCTTGAAATTTTGCTACAAGTTGCGGTAAGTCTGTGGTGAGGACGAATTCTTTGATGTTTTCTGGGGATAACTCTATTTTGGCAGTATCTCCTTGGGAACGTACCCGCAAGTTGTGGTAGCCTAAATGGCGAAGATAAATTTCTGCTCTTCCTACTCGTTGTAATTTGGCTACAGTAATTTCTTCTCCGTAGGGAAAACGAGAACTTAAACAGGGTTGGGCTGGTTTATCCCACCAAGGAAGTCCCAAGGCTTGGGAGAGTTGGCGTACTTCGAGTTTTGTAATGCCCACTTCTGCTAAGGGCGATCGCGCCCCTCTTTCTTTCGCTGCTTGGATACCTGGACGATAATCTTGCAAGTCGTCGGCATTTACACCATCGACAACGTAGGGATAACCTCGTTCTAAGGCCAGGGGTTTTAAGGTGTCATGGAGTTCACTTTTACAAAAGTAGCAACGATTAATAGGGTTAGCAGTATAGTTGGGGTTATCCATCTCATGAGTATCAATTAATTCATGGGAAATATCGATACTGGCTGCTTGAATTTTGGCATCTTCTAATTCTTCGGGCAATAATGAGGGGGAAACGGCTGTCACAGCTAAGGCGCGATCGCCTAAGATATCATAAGCGACTTTAGCGACTAAGGTACTGTCAATACCACCAGAATAGGCAATTAATGCCTGTTCCATGTCTTGAAAAATTGCTTTTAATTGGGTTAACTTTTCGGTGAGCATTGTATTTTTAAGGATCAACAATTTTTAATACTATTTTAACAAATAGTTAATAACTCATGGCTAATTAATCGGTAGTTCTAGGGTAAAACAACTTCCTTTGCCATATTCTGAAGTTAAGGTAAGATCACCACCATGAAGTTGAGCAAGTTTACGAGATAATGCTAATCCCAACCCTGTTCCTTTGTGCTTTCGACTGAGATGATTTTGAATTTGTTGGAAGGGTTGAAAAAGTTTTTCTTGATCGGATTCTTTTAAGCCAATTCCAGTATCGATAACACAAAAAGTGAGATATTTTTGACAACGTTTTACTCGCAGAATGACTGACCCTTTTTCAGTGAATTTGATAGCATTAGATAGTAAGTTTAATAAAATTTGTTTAATACGCCGTTGATCAACAGTACAAAAATCGATATCATCACCAATATCGAGAATTAGTTCGAGTTTTTGCTCTTTTGCTTTGACTTGAACAATCGAAATAGCTGCTAAACAAATATCTTCAACGGCAACGGTTTCTAAGAAGATTTCTTCTTTGTTGGCTTCAATTTTAGAAAGATCTAAGAAGTCATTCACTAAAGCTAATAAATGCTCTCCTGATACTCTGATACCGTTGATGTATTGCTTTTGTTTGTCATTTAAAGGGCCATATAATTCTTCTTTTAACATTTTGGAAAAGCCCAGAATTCCAGATAGAGGGGTTCTTAATTCATGATTCATATGAGAAAGATAATCACTTTTATTTTGATTGCAAGAGTTTAGATATTCATTTTCGAGTTCTATTTGTTCTAACTTTTCTTGTAATTTGATTTGTTTAAGAATCGTAGCAATTTGATGTGTAATAATTTCTAAGGTTTCAATATCTTCTTGGCTGAAAGTGCGGTTTGTTTCTTGAGTTTGTAAAATTAAATAACCAAAAAAATTTTCTTGAATGTATAAAGGAAAGCTAGCAATACAACTATAGTTATGAGATTTTTGAAAGAAATAATTGTCTAAAGAATGAGGGACAAAACTCCTTACTTGACAAAACAAATAAGCTTGACATTGTGTTACGCAGCGCAGTAATTGTATCCATTCTTGATCAAAAACTATGGGTGTCGATTTTTTTTTGTCAGCTGTCCAACTATTATATATTTGACCAACGGATGATTCAATGCTCAATAAGACCACACTATCTATTTGATATCTTTCTCCAACATTTGACAAAATTTCAGCAATAATTTTTCGAGGAGTTACCCCAGAATTTAAGATGCAGTATATACGTTTTATTAATTCCCGTTGCCAAGAATTACTACTCATTAGATAATAAAATTAATTTTATTGCTTAGAAACCTGTGAACATTGACTTGCTAAGATTCTATTAGATTGTATTTCCTAGTTGATCTGTTAATACTCTTCCTTTCTTATTTTTATAGTATAAAGGGAAAATCCTTTGAAGTGGAGTATTAATAAAACACAATCGTTAAAATTGCCGACGAGAAAAAATAAAGCTAGAAATTGTTAACAAAAGTATAATGTAAATGATGCCATAGATCGCTGTACTCAATAGCTCTAAATTATCCGGTAAAATGCCATATACTGCTGTACTTTTAAGGTTAAAGCGTTCTAAGTTAGGTATAACTAAGTAAATACTTTCTGTTAATGCTGTAAGACTCGGATTTTTACTCAGTGTTGCTAACGTTAGTAAATCACTACTCAAATGTCCGATAAAATAGATTCCGAAACTCAAAAGAGTTGCTAAAATTGAACTGGTAAAAACTCCAAAAGCGATAGCAACGGCTGCTAACACTGCTAATTCTAATAGTAAATATAATTGGGAAATTAGTAAGCTAGTGGATGAAAAGGTAAGGTTTGCCCAATTTAATGAACCAAAATACAATAAAGTCATAATTGCAATCATAACCCCTAGAACACCACATAATCCTAAATGCTTACCAATAATTAGTTCAGTACGACTAATCGGTTTAGGAATCAATACTAATACTGTCTTTTTCTCAATTTCTTTATTAATTAAAGCTGTACCAACAAAAATAGCAATAATTGCTCCCAAAAAGGAAGTCATTCCTAAACCAACGTCTAGTAGGATTTTACCATCTGCTCCAACAGAAACTTCAGGAAGTAATCGTAAAGATAAAGCCAAAATAAGGGCAAAAAAGCCAATAACATAAAGGATGCGATCGCGGATGACTTCTCGAAATCCATTGCTAGCAATTACCCAAATTCTTACTAAATTCATTTTATCTAACTAAATCTTGGCTGCTGATGCTTACTTTTTTAAAATTTTCCAGGTGAAAATTCCTGTTATGATAATATTATCACGACTTTCCTAAAAGATTAGATTAAATTCTGATGAAAAGATACAGGATTAAACAATGGCTAATTTTGCCCATTTTAGCTCTGATTGCAGGCATTTGTCTAGCGGGATGGAAACTCAAGGAATTGCCCAATCTTCTGATTCTCCACTGACTTTAACTTTAGCCAATTCTCGATTAACGCTTGAAGAAGTAGCGACTGGAATTTATGCTTTAGAAAAAAATATTGAATATGATCCAAATCCCGTGC